>JBAXNJ010000119.1:0-5415 GCA_037133815.1 Betaproteobacteria bacterium | reverse complement strand
GAGTCGCTCACTGTGGACCAAGTGATTGTGGAGTTTGAGGCATGACAGCAGGTGTTATAAAAAGGCCGTTTAAAGTTTTAGGCGTTCAGCAAATCGCCATTGGTGGACCTGATAAAAACGCCCTTAAAAAACTATGGGTTGATATGTTTGGTCTCGAAGTAACTGGCACCTTTCAAAGCGAACGCGAAAACGTAGACGAAGACATTTGCGCCATGGGTGTCGGGCCTTTCAAAGTCGAAGTCGACCTGATGCAGCCTATCGACCCCGATAAAAAACCTGCAGTCCACACCACGCCTTTGAATCACATCGGTTTATGGATAGACGATCTTCCCAAGGCAGTCGAATGGCTCACCGCCCAAGGTGTGCGCTTCGCACCAGGCGGAATTCGCAAAGGTGCTGCTGGGTTTGATATCACTTTTTTGCACCCCAAAGCCAATGATGAATTTCCGATTGGCGGGCAGGGCGTACTGATTGAGTTGGTGCAAGCGCCAAACGAAGTGGTCAAGGCCTTCAGCGCATTAGCAACTCAGCCGGCCTAACTACTTTGGTTGCTGTTGATTAATGAGCGTTCAATAAAATTAAGAAGCTAGTTCAAGCGCCAGATTTACTCTTGTTGGCGAGCGCTTCCAACCGATCCTCTTCTTCTTTTTTTAATCGTGCTTGCCTAGCCGTTTTGGCTTCATAACGAATACGAGACATATTCGCCAAATCCTTCGACCATGCTAGCCAGCCTGTGAGATTTACGTCTACAGGTTCCAGCGCGATGCAATCGACGGGGCACACGGGAATACACAGCTCGCAACCTGTGCAATAAGGTTCTATGACGGTGTGCATGCGTTTGTTGCTGCCGACAATCGCATCCGTGGGGCAGGCGTCTATGCACAGCGTGCAACCAATGCACCAGTCTTCATCAATCACCGCTAATGTGCGCGGGGCTTCTATCCCGTTATTTGGGTTGAGTGGAACTACTGCTTTACCCGTGATAGCCGCCAAGCGAACAATACCCTCAGCGCCTCCGGGCGGGCATTGATTGATAGAGGCTTCTTCGTTGGCAATTGCTTGTGCGTAGTTCAAGCAATCGGGATATCCACAACGCGTGCATTGCGTTTGCGGCAATACATCCAGAATGCGCTCGACCAAGCTCACTTTGCTTTGCGAGAGGCTCTTTTAGCGCGAGCAGGTTGGGCTTTGTTGTGTTTCGCTATGAATTCTTTTACTACGGGATACACCACATCACGCCAACGGCGTCCACTAAAAATACCGTAGTGGCCAGCACCTTTGACTTCCAAATGATCCATGACTTCACGCGGCAAGCCTGTACACAATTTGTGCGCAGCTTTGGTTTGGCCAGAGCCTGAAATATCGTCCAACTCACCCTCGATGGTAATCAAGCCAGTTTTGCGAATGTCTTGGGGGCGCACCAGCTCCATAACGCCTTCGGGTGATTTCACTTCCCACGTACCGCGTACCAGCTTAAACTCTTGGAATACCGTTTCGATGGTTTCCAAGTAATAGTCGGCGTCCATGTCGAGCACCGCGTTGTACTCGTCGTAAAAGTGGCGGTGCGCTTCAGCGTGGGTGTCGTCACCTTTGATCAGATCTTTGAAATAGTCGTAATGGCTTTTGAGGTGGCGGTCTGGGTTCATCGCTACAAAGCCGGTGTGCTGCAAGAAACCCGGGTAGACACGACGGCCAGCGCCAGGGAAGTTGTCAGGCACCTTGTAAATCACATTGTTTTCGAACCAGTTGTAACTCTTATTCATAGCCAAGTTATTTACAGCGGTAGGGGACTTGGTCGCATCAATTGGACCCCCCATCATCGTCATGCTGAGTGGTATTTTTTCACCGCGTGAAGCCATCAAAGAAACTGCAGCTAAAACAGGTACGGTAGGCTGGCAAACACTGATGACGTGGCAGTTGCCATAGTTGTCTTGCAAGTAGCGGATGAACTCTTGGACGTAGTTCACATAGTCATCCAAGTGAAACTCCCCCTCACTCAAAGGCACCAAACGCGCATTGCGCCAGTCAGTTATGTAGACCTTGTGATCTTTGAGCATGGTTTTGACGGTATCGCGCAACAGCGTGGCGTAATGGCCTGAGAGCGGAGCGACGATCAAAACAACAGGTTGGCCTTTGATCTTGGCGAGCGTTTTGGTGTCGTCTGAAAAGCGCTTGAAGCGGCGTAATTCGCAAAATGGTTTGTTGATCTCGATGCGCTCGTGGATAGCGATTTCTACCCCATCCACATCAATAGATTTGATGCCGAACTCAGGCTTTTCGTAATCTTTGCCTAAACGGTAGATTAGGTCGTACCCGGCAGATACGCGTTGGCCCAAAGAAGTCTTGCTGAAGGGAGACATGGGATTGCTATAGAGCTTAGCCGTGGCCTGCGCAAAATCAGCAAAAGGCTCTATTAAGGTACGTTGTGTTTCAAAAATCTTATAAAGCATGGAAAGGGTCTCTCAAAATAGTGCTCATCCAATATAACAGTCCAATATGAACTTATATTGGGGGGCTGTCCCCCAAACTACAGAACGACTTTGGCAATGGAAGCGCAAACGTGGTCGATATTCTTGCTGTTCAAAGCCGCCACACACATACGCCCTGTGTCTGTTCCATAGACGCCAAACTCGTTGCGCAGACGCACCATTTGGTCTTTGGTCAGGCCTGAATAACTGAACATGCCTATTTGGCGGGTAATGAAACTCATGTCTTGTTTAACACCAGCGGCTTTTAGGCCGTCCACCATTTTTTGACGCATGGCTTTGATACGCACGCGCATTTCGCCGAGTTCTCTCTCCCAAATGGCACGCAGCTCTGTGTTGCCCAACACGGCTGCCACCACAGCACCACCGTGAATAGGTGGGTTGGAATAGTTGGTGCGAATCACAATTTTGAGTTGACTCAACACGCGGCCGCACTCTTCATTGTCTTTGCAGACCACGCTCAATGCGCCCACGCGCTCGCCGTAAAGGCTGAAGCTCTTCGAGAAAGAAGTCGACACCAAGAAGTTCAAGCCTGCAGCGACAAACTTTTGTATCACTGCGCCGTCTTCTTGGATGCCGTGGCCAAAACCTTGGTAAGCCATGTCTAAAAATGCGGTGAGGCTTTTGGCTTTCACCACGTCTATCACCTTGTCCCACTGCTCGGGGGTGATGTCATAGCCAGTTGGGTTGTGACAACACGCATGCAAAACGACCACCGTGCCTGCTGGCGCCGCATTGAGCGAGGCGAGCATGCCGTCAAAGTTGATGTCTTTTTTGCTGGCGTCGTAGTAGGCGTATGTCTCGACAGTGAAACCTGCATTGGTGAACAAACCGCGGTGGTTTTCCCAGCTTGGGTCAGAAATCAGCACCTTGGCTTTGGGGTTCAAGTGGCGCAGAAAATCAGCGCCGACCTTCAAACCGCCTGTGCCACCCAAACCTTGAACCGTAGCCACGCGGCCAGAGGTGACAGGCTCGGAATCTGCACCAAAGACCAAATGTTTGACCGCTGTGTCGTAAGCCGCAATGCCGTCAATTGGCAAGTAGCCACGCGCGCTGGGGTGCGACATCATGGTTTTTTCGGCGGCTTGCACGCACTCTAAAAGAGGTAACTTGCCGTTGTCGTCAAAGTACACGCCGACGCCTAGGTTTACTTTGTTGGGGTTGGTGTCGGAGGCAAATTGCTCGTTGAGACCCAAAATCGGGTCGCGGGGTGCCATTTCGACAGCGGTAAACAGTGACATCGTGGGTCCTTGAACTGGGGTAAAAAGGGAGTTTCTAGAGAGACTTGCTCAGTCTGAGGTAGGCTTAAGCGTTTTCCCTACATTTTAAACGCCTGCAGCGCATGCTTTTGAGCCTGCCATTTTGAAACCCATGCCCACGCCATTAGCCGTTGATTTAGAACTTGCCAAAGCCCAGGTAGAAGCCAAAATTGCCGCTGGAGGTGCCGCAATTCCTAGTACTGGCACCTTTGTGAGCTACTCCGGTTCGCCATTCGAACTGTTTCAGCCCTACCTGCCAGCAGGCGACCAACCCACCGCCATCAACGAGCTGGTCGATGGCATCAACGACGGTGAAGTCTTTCAAACCCTGTTGGGAGTGACAGGATCTGGCAAGACCTTCACCATGGCCAATGTGATTGCCCGCATGGGGCGTCCTGCCATCATCTTTGCGCCTAATAAAACACTGGCTGCTCAGCTTTACAGCGAATTTCGCGAGTTTTTCCCCAAGAACGCTGTGGAGTATTTCGTCAGTTACTACGACTACTACCAGCCCGAAGCCTATGTTCCGCAGCGAGACCTCTTTATCGAAAAAGACAGCGCGATAAATGAGCACATCGAGCAAATGCGCTTGAGTTGCACCAAAAGTATCTTGGAGCGGCGCGATGTGATCGTTGTGGCTACTGTGTCTGCCATCTACGGTATTGGTGAGCCCGAGAGCTACCACCGCATGGTGATGACGGTGCGTGCTGGCGACAAAATCGGCCAGCGCGACGCCATCGCCCAATTGGTGCGCATGCAATACGAGCGCAATGACCAAGACTTTTCACGCGGCAAATTCCGCGTGCGCGGGGACACCATCGATGTATTTCCCGCTGAGCATTCCGAGTTGGCCATTCGCATCGAATTGTTCGATGACGAAATCGAGAGCCTGCAGCTTTTTGATCCGCTCACGGGCCGCATTCGCCAAAAAATCCCGCGCTTCACCATCTATCCATCTAGCCACTATGTCACTCCGCGCGACCGCGTGCTGGCAGCGGTCGAAACCATCAAGGTCGAACTCGCCGAGCGTTTGAAAGAACTGGTTGGCATGAACAAACTGGTTGAAGCCCAACGCCTAGAACAACGCACCCGCTTCGACCTCGAGATGCTGTCTGAAGTTGGCCATTGCAAAGGCATTGAAAACTACACCCGTCACCTCTCAGGCGCCAAACCCGGCGACCCACCGAGCACCTTGACCGATTACATGCCCAAAGACGCGCTGATGTTTTTGGACGAGAGCCACGTCATGATCGGCCAACTCGGAGGCATGTACAACGGCGACCGATCGCGCAAAACCACTTTGGTGGAATACGGTTTTCGCTTGCCCAGCGCGCTTGATAACCGCCCCTTGAAGCTTGAAGAGTTTGAAAAGCGCATGCGCCAAGTTGTTTTCGTCTCGGCTACACCGGCCGATTACGAAAAAACACATGCCGGCCGGGTCGTCGAGCAACTCGTGCGGCCAACAGGTTTGGTTGACCCCCAAGTCGAAGTCCGTCCCGCCACCCACCAAGTGGATGACGTGTTGCAAGAAATTCGGATTCGGGTGGACTTGAAAGAGCGCGTGCTTATTACTACCTTGACCAAACGCATGGCAGAGCAGTTAACAGACTATTTGAGTGACAACGGCGTCAAAGTACGCTATTTACATAGTGACATCGACACCGTAGAGC
>JBAXNJ010000118.1:0-5446 GCA_037133815.1 Betaproteobacteria bacterium | reverse complement strand
TGGGAAAACACCGTAGCCGATTGGGAATGGTTACTCGGTGTGAACTTATGGGGCGTGGTGCATGGCGTGCGTTTATTCACCCCCATGATGATTGAGGCCGCAAATAAGGACCCAAACTTTCAAGGCCACATAGTCAATACCGCCAGTATGGCTGGGCTGTTAACGCCTCCCAATATGGGCATTTACAACGTCACCAAACATGCCGTGGTGGCATTGACAGAAACCTTGTACCAAGATTTAAAACTGGTTAGCGACCAAATCAGCGCCAGTGTTTTGTGCCCTTACTTTGTACCTACTGGCATCAGCCAAAGCCATCGCAATCGGCCTAGCCAGTTAAAAGCTGATAAACCCACCAAGAGCCAATTGATCGGTCAGGCCATGAGCGACAAAGCTGTGGGCAGCGGTAAAGTGAGTGCGTCGGATGTGGCGAAGATGGTGTTCGATGCGATCTCCCAAGACCATTTCTACATTTACAGCCACCCCAAAGCCTTAGGCAATGTGCAACACCGCATGGAAGCTATTGTGCAAGGCCATAATCCACCTGATCCGTTTAAAGAGCGGCCAGATATTGGTGACAAACTCAAAGCCGATTTACGTAATTGAAAGTAAAAGCGCTAAAAATATACGCTGGCCCAAAAGCGTTTCAGCACATTCAAAAAAATGGTTTGCGACCTGAGCACATCGGCGTTATTCCAGGCGCGGCTGGTGGCCCTAAGGGTCTGATACTCGGCCCTTTAGACAGATTTATTTTTGGAGAATGGTTGCCGCAAAGCGACCAGCCTGTAGATCTAGTCGGCGCGTCTATCGGTGCTTGGCGCTTGGCGACTGCGTGTTTGAACGATTCGGTGCAAAGTCTCAAAAAACTAGAGCACGATTACATCCACCAGCACTATGACCTGAAACCCGGTCATAAGCGACCCAGTGCAAAACAAGTCAGCGATGCATTTGGTGCAAGCTTGCAGATTTTTTATGGGAGTCGTATCGAAGAAGTACTGAACCATCCTAGATATAGATTGCACGTAGTGACATCCCACGGCAAACATCTCCTTAACCGAGAGCATCGCCTGTGGACACCGCTGGGATATGCCGTTGCATACCTCACCAATCTTGCGAGTCGCCCTGCGATGGGAGTTTGGCTAGAGCGTGTTGTGTTTTCTGCGGCCCATGCAAAACTGCCTTTTGGCACGCAAGATTTTGCAACCCAGCACTTAGCATTAACTCCCCACAACTTTATGCCAGCCATACAGGCAAGTTGCTCTATTCCTTTTGTATTGAAGGCAGTGCATGACATTCCCAACGCACCTACTGGCGCGTATTGGGACGGCGGTATTACCGATTACCACTTGCATTTGAACTACCAAACAACAAGCAACAGCCCCATCGTTTTATATCCGCATTTCCAACAAGCAGTGGTACCTGGTTGGCTAGACAAAGCCTTGAAATGGCGCCATATAGCCTCCCCTTTTTTAGACAATATGGTCTTGTTAGCACCCAACCCAGAGTGGGTGATATCGTTGCCCAACGGCAAGTTGCCGGATCGTAGCGACTTTGTGACCTACAGCCACGATTTGACTGCGCGCGTGAAAGTATGGAGCGATGCGGTCAGCGCCAGCCGGCAACTTGCCGATGAATTTGCGTTATGGCTTGATCAGCCAGATCTCGCTTTGTTAGAACAGCTCTAAACAGGAGTGTGTTGGTAATTTGAGCCATGGCACACTGTCAAAGTCCTTAGCCTAATTTCCATCGCCATGTGCCCCCCAAGTAACCTTTATACGCAACTCACTCCCCGCACCCAAGAAGTCCTGCAAGCCATTGCCAAAGCTGGCCGACCTCCGATCGCAACCCTGACCGCGCAACAAGCTAAAGAGGCTTACGCTTTAGGCGCTGGGATTTTGGAAGCACCGATACCCGTTATGGCCAGAGATGAAACTCTGAAAATCTCGGTGCGCGATGGTTCGCAGCTCCGTGCTAAGTTGTGGTCGCCTAACCCAACCAACGGAAGCGCCGCCTTGCCTGTTTTGCTTTACTTTCATGGGGGCGGATTTACGGTTGGCAGTCCAGAGACGCACGAAGGAGTCTGCAAACAATTAGCACATTTGGCGCAGTGCGCTGTTGTTTCTTTGGATTACCGTTTGGCGCCTGAGCACAAATTTCCAACAGCGCATCGCGATGCCATCGATGCTTTGAAGTGGTTGACTCAGCATGCCCAAACGCTTGGGCTAGATGCACAACGGATTGCTATTGGTGGTGATAGCGCGGGAGGAACGCTCACCGCTGCCACGGCGATAGGTGCGCGCGACGCAGGTATCGCGTTGCGCCTGCAACTTATGTTTTATCCAGGATGCGCGGCGGACCACATGGCGTCTGCCGACACATTTGCAAAAGGCTTTTTGTTGGAAAAAGACAGCATCGACTATTTCTACGGCCACTATTTAGAACACCCTAGCCACCGCAAAGACCCCTTGTTTTCGCCCTTGGTCGAGGCCAATGTGGCAGGTGTTGCGCCAGCGTGGATCGGGTTAGCCGAATGCGACCCTCTGGTGGATGAAGGCATTGCCTACGGCGACCATTTGCGGATGGCAGGCGTGACTGTCGATTTGGAGATTTACAAAGGCGTGGTCCACAGTTTTATCCAGATGGGACGCATGATTCCCGAGGCCTTGACTGCACATGCCGATGCGGCAAATGCGTTAAAAAAAGCCTTTCAACGCAAGGAGTCTGTATGACGCGTAACGAGTTTCGATTGCTACACCGCCTTCGGGTGCGCTGGGTTGAGGTGGACTTACAAAAAATTGTCTTCAACGGCCACTACCTGATGTACTTCGACACCGCCATGGCGGACTACTGGCGCGCGTTGGCCATTCCCTACGAAGACACCATGCACCAGTTGGGCGGTGATTTGTACGTCAAAAAAGCCAGCTTGGAATACCACGCGTCTGCCCAGTACGACGATAGGTTAGATGTGGGCTTACGTTGTGAGCGCATCGGTAATTCGTCTATCCAATTTGTGGGCGGGATATTTTGTGGCGATCAATTACTGATCACCGGTGAGTTACTCTATGTATACGCCAATCCCAACACCAAAACCTCTATTCCTGTGCCGCAGGTTTTGCGCGAAACCATGTTGGGTTTTGAAGAAGGACAAACCGTCACCACCTTGGAAACTGGTCACTGGAGTACTTTGAAAGACAAAGCCCAGCCAGTGCGGACCCAAGTGTTTGTTCAAGAGCAGGGGATCGATGCCAAAGACGAATGGGATGCGGCGGACGCAAGCGCTGTGCATGCAGTGATTACCAACCGTTTTGGGCATCCTTTGGGAACAGCGCGCTTACTAGAGAAGTCCCCGGGTGTTGCCCAGATCGGTCGTATGGCCGTGGTGCGCGTGATGCGCGGATCTGGCCTAGGAGGGCAGTTGTTAAACGCTTTAGTAGATATTGCCAAAGCGCGTGGCGACAAAGAGGTGCACTTACACGCCCAATGCAGCGTCCAAGCTTTCTACGCGCGTGAGGGATTTGTACCCGTGGGCGAACCGTTTGATGAGGTGGGAATAGCGCATATTGAGATGCGTAAAGTACTAGCTCTTAGATAACGCTAATCCGAAACTGGATTTATTCCGCAGTCGCAAATCAGCTTGGAAGCTTAGATGTCGTCTTTCAAAACATATGGCAACGGTAAGGTATGTAACTGCGACCCCGAATTTGAGCCTACATGGAGCGCCTTGTGTTCATCCACCACGGTTGTTTGTAGTTCCACAATGGCGTAGGTCTGGTCATTGACGGTAGCGACTTGCGCTACCAAACCACAGGGTTGGTCGGTGGCTTCGCTGGTAAAAATTTCTTGTCCGGCTGAGATTGCCCCAGCGCTTTGCACTACAAAAGCCCGCCGCTTCAGGGTGCCCCTGAACTGGCTACGGGCAACCACTTCTTGCCCAGGGTAGCAACCCTTTTTGAAATTCACCCCATCGACCGATTCGTAATTCAGCATTTGCGGCACAAAAGCTTCAAAGGTGGCAAGTTCCACCCAAGCAATGCCGCCCATGACTTCGCCTAACTGCCAGTTCGCAGTGTCTAGGGATGGATATTGGGTTAAGTCGGGGGGGCTAGTCGCCAATAAGAGTGCGCGAGGCTGCTCCATGGCGGGGTAGAGCGTCAACACATGGGCTTGGGCAGATTCCCAATGGATGCACCGCCAAGCTTCTTGGGTTGTCGAAAGTTCTTGGGCGCTAGCGTTGGAGCTAGTTTCTTGCGAAATCTTTATCACAAGAGACTCTAAAGACTTTCCAGCCAACCCCATCAAATGAAAATCTGCCGTCGCATCCGTCAACTTCACCTTGGCACGCAAGACAAACATCGACAAACGTTTGACGGTTTGGGCGATCAAATCGCGCCGGCAGACCAGCAACACTTCGTTGGGGTTTGGTTTGCAATACACAAAGCTAGCTTGCATGCGCCCCTTGGCGTTGCAAAAAGCGCCCAAATGGCACTGGTCTGCTTTCATCAGCAAGACGTCTTGGGTGAGTTGGTTGTGCAGAAAGTTCGCGGCGTCTTCACCAGCGGCGCGAATCACTCCCAAATGGGGCAGGGGGGCCACGCCATCTAGGGCGGGAAATTGGGTAGGTCCAGACATGTCTGAATTATCATGCCCGTCATGGTTCAGCGAATTTTTAAGGTTTAAATGAAACGGATTGGCCAACTGTTTGGCATTTTGTTGGTGTTGTTTGTCTTTTTAGGTGCCGTGGCCGTTTGGTGGGTCATGCGACCTTTGACTTTGACAAGCCCGACCGTAGATATTTCCATTGCACCGCAAACTACGGTGCGCGGCATTGCCCAAGTGGTGGCGGATTCGGGGGTTGATGTTGAACCTGTTCTTTTATATGGATTTCTCCGCGTCAGTGGCCAATCGCGCAAACTCCGCGCTGGAAGTTATGAAATCAGCCAAGGCGAGTCCGTTCTAGACCTTTTGCGCAAACTCAGCCGCGGCGAAGAAAGCCTCAAAGCGGTGGGATTGATAGACGGCTGGACTTTCAAGCAATTTAGAGCAGCCTTGGCCAAAGCGCCTAACCTCTACCACGACAGCCAAGAGCTTAGCGACGCAGAACTCATGGTGCGCTTAGGCAAACCGGGCGTCGCACCTGAGGGACGTTTTTTCCCAGACACCTACACCTATGGCAAAGGCGCTTCTGAATTACGGGTGATGCAACGCGCGCTCAATGCCATGGACAAACAACTCGCAGCCGCTTGGGCACAGCGTGACACCTCCATCATTTTGAAAACGCCTGATGAAGCGCTGATTTTGGCCAGCATTGTTGAAAAAGAGACGGGCAAAGAAAGCGACCGCGGCATGGTCAGCAGCGTGTTTCATAACCGCTTGCGGATCAACATGCCTTTGCAAACCGACCCCACCGTGATTTACGGCATGGGCGATGCGTTTGATGGCAATTTGCGTC
>JBAXNJ010000117.1:0-5508 GCA_037133815.1 Betaproteobacteria bacterium | reverse complement strand
CTTTTTTAGGCATCACTTTCGGCCCACCCATTCAGGTGTATTACTTAACAGCCGCATACACATTTGTCTGTGTGGCATTGATGTATGCCTTCACGCGTACTCCGCTTGGACGGATATTGAATGCTGTGCGCGATAACCCAGAGCGTGTTGAGTTCATTGGATACAACACACAACAAGTGCGCTATGTAGCTTTCATCATCGCGGGGTTTTTCGCTGGCATCGCTGGTGGAATTGGTGCGCTCAACTTTGAAATTGTGACTGCTGAGAACGTTGGCGCTGCGCGTTCAGGTGCTTATTTGTTGTTCACTTTTTTAGGTGGGGCTACTTTTTTCTTTGGCCCCATCATCGGCGCAATTTTGCTGGTTTTGGCATTTGTATTGCTATCAGAATTTACCAAAGCATGGTTGCTGTATTTAGGACTCGTGTTCTTATTCATGGTGATGTTCGCACCAGGCGGCATCTCGAGCTTGATCATGATGAATCTTCGTTTGGCTGCTTTTGGTCGCTTGCGCCATATCTGGGTCGCCTATATCGGACTCGGATTAACAGCGCTGTTGGGATTGGCCGGCGTTGCCGCCATCGTCGAGATGGTCTATCACTTGCAACTCAATGACGCTATGGGACCAGAGGTGCGTTTTGCAGGATTTACCTTGAACACCGAAGCAAGCCATAGCTGGTTTGGATGTGTATTGCTGGTGGTGACTGGCTTTGGTCTTTTTGAATTAGCCAGGCGTCAATACCTACATGACTGGGGTGAGTCACAAGAATTCATTGAAAAAGAAGTTAAACGTAGGGAGGATGCCCTGTGAACGCCCTTGAACTTAAAAATATACATAAAAGCTTTGGTAAAACCCAAATTATTCGTGGCATCGATTTGGCGGTCACTAAGGGGGAGCGAGTGGCCATCATCGGTCCCAATGGGGCAGGAAAATCCACTTTATTCAACTTAATCAGTGGCCGGTTTGCGCCAACCAGTGGCGAGATTTGGCTGGGTGCGCATCGCGTGGATGGCAAACAGCCTTTTGAAGTAAACCGCTTAGGACTATCTAGAAGTTTTCAAATTACCAACATATTTCCTAAGCTCAGCGTTTTTGAAAATCTACGTTGCGCGGTGCTGTGGAGTCTGGGTTACAAATACACTTTCTTTAAATTTTTAGCCGACTTAGAGGACGCTAATGATTTGGCAGAGCGATACATGGAAAGGATTCGCTTAGATAAAAAGCGTGATGTCTTGGCCATGAATCTGACCTACGCCGAACAACGGGCGTTAGAGATCGGCATCACTATCGCGGGTGGGGCAGAAGTTATTTTGTTGGACGAACCCACTGCGGGCATGAGTAAAAGCGAAACTCTGCGTTTTATTCAATTGATCCGCCAGGTCACAGAAGGTAAAACGCTTCTCACCGTTGAGCATGACATGGGTGTTGTATTTGGCTTGGCCGACAAGATTGCGGTGGTGGTGTATGGAGAAGTCATTGCTTTCGACACACCTGACGCAGTGCGGTCTAACCCTAAAGTGCAAGAAGCTTATCTGGGTAGCGCGCAAACGCATTAATTAGCAAGCAACCGTCACATCACGCACAACCCATGCTCAAGATAGAAAATCTCCACGCGTTTTATGGCAAAAGCCATGTATTGCATGGCGTGTCGTTTGACATCAACTCCGGTGAAATTGTTTCCTTGCTTGGCCGCAACGGCTCAGGTCGTTCTACTACTGCAAAGTCCATCATGGGTCTTGTCGAGTGCAAAGGCTCTATTGCATGGAATGGACAAGCTATTGTGGACAAGAAGGCATACCAAATTGCCCATCTTGGCATTGGCTACGTTCCTGAAAACCGCGACATATTTCCTAAACTCACCGTTCACCAAAACCTAATACTCGGACAAAAAGGTAAAGGCGAGGGCAGTCGCTGGAATTTTGACGATATGTATGACATGTTTCCCCGCCTGAAAGACCGGCAACATACCGAGGCAGGGGTTTTGTCTGGTGGTGAGCAACAAATGCTGACCCTATGTCGTACCTTAATGGGCGATCCAGATCTCATCATCATTGATGAACCTACGGAAGGTCTTGCTCCCAAAATTGTTGCCCAAGTTGGCCAATACCTAGAAACGTTGAAACAAAAAGGTATTTCTGTTTTATTGATAGAACAAAAGCTAACCATTGCCATGGAAATTTCAGACCGCGTCTTAGTCATGGGGCATGGCAGCATTGTTTTCTCCGGTACACCCAATCAACTGCGCGAAGACGCTTATATCCGCCGTGAATGGCTAGAAGTTTGATCTAGAATGAAAAAAGAACGATCGTTCTTTTTCTTGTCCCAATTCAGTTTCAACAAGGAATCCGCATGAGTGCAGACTACAAAGTTCACGGCGACGTGGCTGTTATTTCTTTGAACAATCCTCCCGTCAATGGCCTAGGGTTGTCAACGCGCCAAGCTATTACCGAAGGGGTAGAAAAAGCAGTTCAAGATGCTTCTATCAAAGCCATTGTTGTTACAGGACATGGAAAAGCTTTTTCAGGTGGCGCTGACATCCGTGAGTTTGGTTCTCCTAAAGCCACACAAGAACCCAATTTATTGAGCGTGATCGCGCAAATTGAAAATTGTGCAAAACCTGTCGTCGCCGCGGTGCACACCGTTGCGATGGGTGGCGGTTTGGAATTAGCGCTGGGATGCCACTACCGCATTGCTGCACCCGGTGCCAGCATTGCATTGCCGGAAGTCAAAATCGGTTTGCTACCTGGCGCTGGCGGTACTCAGCGCTTGCCTCGCGTTTTGGGTGTGGAGCCTGCACTCAACATGATTGTCAGTGGAGAGGCGATCAAAAGCGAAATGCTCGCCATGTTGCCTGGACAAAAATTGTTCGACAAGATGTCCGCGTCTGCAGAGACCTTGATGGACGAAGCCCTCAAGTTCGCTCGCGAAGTATCCGCTACACGGCCTTTACCCCGTGTACGTGATTTGCCTTGTAAGCACCCCCAAGGTGATGCGTATTTTCAATTTACGCGCAATATGGTCAAAGGCATGGCGAAGAACTATCCCGCACCACCAAAGTGTGTAGATGCCGTGCAAGCTGCCACCAAGAAAAAATTTGAGGAAGGCATGGTCTTAGAGCGTGAACTCTTTATGAATTTGATGTGGACTCCTGAATGCCGTGCTTTAAGGCATTTATTCATGTCTCAGCGTGCGGCTTCCAAGATTGCTGACGTACCTGACACCACACCCACCCGCACTATTAAACAAATTGCGGTGATCGGTGCTGGAACCATGGGTGGTGGCATCAGCATGAACTTCTTGAATGCAGGTATTCCCGTCAAGATATTGGAGACTAAGCAAGAAGCGCTTGACCGCGGTATTGCCACCATCAAGAAAAACTACGAAGCCCAAGTTAAAAAAGGCAAGCTTAAAGAAGACAAATATGCGCAACGCATGGCATTACTCACTAGCACGCTGAGTTATGACGACATCAAAGACGCAGACTTGGTGATTGAAGCTGTGTTTGAAGAAATGGGTGTCAAAGAGGCCGTCTTTAAACAGTTAGATGCGGTCATGAAACCCGGTGCAATTTTGGCGTCTAACACTTCAACGCTAGACGTCAATGCGATTGCCAATTTCACCAAGCGTCCGCAAGATGTCATCGGCATGCACTTCTTCAGTCCAGCCAATGTCATGAAGTTGCTGGAAGTAGTGCGCGGAGCCAAGACCGCCAAAGATGTATTAGCCACAGTGATGGCGCTTGCTAAGACTATTAAAAAGACCGCAGTCGTATCGGGTGTGTGTGACGGTTTTATTGGTAACCGCATGATTGAACAATATGGCCGTCAAGGCGGCTTCTTGTTAGAAGAAGGGTGCACGCCACAACAAGTCGACAGAGCCATTGAAAAATTTGGCTTCGCCATGGGGCCGTTCCGCATGGGCGATTTAGCAGGTAACGATATTGGTTGGGCTATTCGTAAGCGTCGTTATGTTGAAAAGCCACACATGAAATACAGCAAGACAGCTGACTTACTTTGTGAAATGGGTCGCTTTGGCCAAAAGGTTGGCAAAGGTTGGTATGACTACCAAGCCGGCAAACGCGATGCGATTCCCAATAAAGAAGTAGAAGACATGGTCGTCAAACATCGCGCGACGATAGGTATCACAACCAGAAAAATCAGCGATGAAGAAATTGTCCAACGCTTGGTGTTTTCATTGGTCAATGAGGCTGCCCACATTTTGGAAGACGGTATTGCATCCAAGGCCAGCGATATCGATATGGTCTACATAACAGGCTACGGATTCCCAATGTATCGCGGAGGTCCTATGTTGTACGCAGACCAAGTGGGTCTCTTCAATGTGGTGCAAGCCATGCACCGCTTTGCCGCCAATCCACATGACGATGCCGAGTTCTGGAAGCCAGCGCCATTGTTGGCGAAATTGGTAGCCGAAGGCAAAACTTTCAATTAAGGAATTCCCATGACCAATGCAGTAATTGTTTCTACCGCACGCACGCCTCTGGCTAAAAGTTGGAAAGGTGCATTCAACATGACCCATGGTGCGACCTTAGGTGGCCATGTTGTGAAGCATGCGATTGCTAGAGCTGGCATTGATGCCGCTGAAGTGGAGGACGTGATCATGGGTTGCGCCAATCCCGAAGGCGCAACAGGTGCCAATATCGCGCGTCAAATTGCTTTGATGGCGGATTGTCCGATCACGGTGAGTGGTTTGACTGTGAACCGTTTTTGCTCTTCTGGTTTACAAACCATTGCGTTGGCTGCGCAACGCGTCATCGCTGGTGAGGGTGATATCTATGTTGCTGGCGGAGTTGAAAGCATTTCGTGTGTGCAACAGGAAATGAACCAGCATATGTTGGCCGACATCAACCTGATGAAAAAGAAGCCTGAAATCTATTGGAATATGTTGCAAACTGCTGAGCAAGTAGCCAAGCGTTACAACATATCGCGTGAGCGAATGGATGCTTACGGCGCTGAAAGTCAGCAAAGAGCCTGCGCCGCACAAGCAGCCGGCAAGTTCAATGATGAGATCGCACCCATCACCGTGCAAGCGGGCGTGATTGACAAAGTCATGGGCATGATGACCAAACAAGTCACCGTGAGTGCAGATGAAGGATTGCGCGAAGGCACGACTGTAGAGAGCGTATCTGGCATCAAGCCCGCTATGCCAGGCGGCGTGATTGCAGCTGGTAACGCTAGCCAATTCTCTGATGGCGCTGGTGCTTGCGTGGTGATGAGCGAAGAGCTTGCCAGCAAACGTGGCTTTAAGCCTCTGGGTCGATTCTTAGGTTTTGCGGTGGCGGGTTGTGAACCCGATGAAATGGGCATCGGTCCTGTATTTGCTGTTCCTAAAGTCCTGAAGCGTTTAGGCTTGACCGTGAACGATATAGATTTGTGGGAACTCAACGAAGCTTTTGCTGTTCAAGTTTTGTATTGCCGTGACACCTTAGGCATTCCTGCCGACCGGTTGAATGTCAACGGTGGTGCTATTGCTGTTGGCCACCCCTACGGCG
>JBAXNJ010000116.1:0-5560 GCA_037133815.1 Betaproteobacteria bacterium | reverse complement strand
GTGCTGGCTAAGTTGAGAGAAGGCGATTTGCATGGACGCTGCGTTGCAATATTGATCTTCTATGTTTGAAGAATTTAAAGCGACTTAACCGCCGCTAAGCGCCGCAAAATTTGCTGGATCAAATCGTTTTCCATATCGCGGTAGAGCAAGGCCTCTTCTGATTCTTTCGACAAAGCACCGGTCTCATTGAAGTTGATATCGCGCGTCAAGAAAATTTCAGCGTCCGGGATTAACTCTTTGCCACCTTGTGTACGCAATCTAAAACGGTAACGCAAACGCAATTGGTATTCACGAATTGCACCTGTAGACGTGCGTCCCAAAATAACTTTTTCTCGCACATTCAAAATTGGCTCGTAAATCACCTGCGCCTTTTCCACATCACGCACATCGGTAATCACGGTGACTTTGCCAGATGCAGAAATATTGCGACGCAAACTCGCACCCATGGCGTCGTTTTCAGGCAAATTCACAAACAAACTTATGAATGCATAGTTGGGCGATTGGCGCAACTGAAAGCCGCAGCCCGCCACAACAGCAATCAAGTTAATCAATAAAAAACGACGCAGGTACGACATAAGGATTCCTACAAAACAATATTGACCAAACGACCTGGCACGACGATCACTTTTTTGGGTGCGCCGCCATTGGCCTGCTTGGTAAATGCCTCTGTTGCTAAAGCGGCTTTCTCAATATCTTCTTTAGATGCCGTCACAGCCACCTCAATTGCACCACGCAACTTGCCGTTGATCTGTAACATCAACTCAATCGAGTCCCGCTCCAATGCTTTTTCATCCACTTCGGGCCATGGTGCGTCCAGAAGATTACCCGCCACCTTAGCAAAGCCCAGTTCTTGCCACAACTGATCCGCTATATGTGGGCATGCGGGATACAACATGCGCAGCAAAACAGAAACACCTTCGCACATCGCGGCGGTGTCGCCTGTGCTGTTGTCAGACTTAAAGTCCTCCAAGGCGTTCAGCAACTTCATGCAACCCGAGACCACAGTGTTGTATTGCATGCGTTCGTAGTCGTAACTCACTTGTTTCAACACCAAATGCATTTCACGACGCAAGGTTTTGGTATCAGCACGCAATGTGGTTGCAGCAAAAGAACTGTTGCCACCAGACAAACTCTCAGCATGCTTGTGCGCAAACGCCCACACGCGCCGCAAAAAGCGATAACTACCCTCTACCGCCGCATCATTCCACTCGAGCGTAGCCTCAGGCGGCGCAGTGAACATCGTATAGAGCCGCGCTGTATCAGCACCATATTTTTCAATCAAGTCTTGCGGATCAATGCCATTGTTCTTGGACTTCGACATCGTGCCCACACCTTCGTAATCAATCGGCGTGCCAATAGGCAACTCTCCATCTGAACTAGTGGCTTTATTTTTTAGCTTGGCGCCAATCACTTTGCCGCCATCATCTAGAACATGCTCGATATCGTGCGGCCAGAAATAATCTTTGCCGCCTTTTGCGGTACGACGCGAATAAATATGGTTCAACACCATGCCTTGCGTCAGCAACTTAGAGAAAGGCTCGTCGATTTTCACAAGCCCTAAATCACGCATCACCTTGGTCCAAAACCGCGCATACAGCAAATGCAAAATCGCATGCTCAATCCCGCCGATGTATTGGTCCATGCCACTACCACCGGTCGCATGCGAAGCATCACGCATCCAATAGTCCGTGCCATCCGCCACCATCTTCTCAGTATTCGTCGGATCGCAATAGCGCATGAAATACCAAGACGAATCGACAAACGTATCCATCGTGTCCGTCTCTCGACGCGCAGCTTTGCCACACACCGGACACGTCACACCATGGTGAAATCCAACATGCTTATTGAGCGGATTGCCCGAACCATCCGGAATACAGTCTTGCGGCAACACAACAGGCAAATCTTTTTCAGGCACAGGCACCGCACCATGCTCATCACAATGGATGATGGGAATCGGCGTGCCCCAATAGCGTTGACGCGAAACACCCCAATCACGCAATCGCCAAGTAGTCTTCTTTTCACCCAAGTCAGCAGCAGCCAAATCAACAGCAACCGCATCAACACAAGCCTTAAAAGTAAGCCCGTCGTACTTGCCAGAATTGATGGCAATTCCACGACCTTTCTCTGCATACCAGTCCTGCCACACAGAGTGATCAAACGCCAAAGCCTCTGTGGCATTGGGTGCGCCAAGCGCCGATTTTGAGCTTGCGTATGAGGTGCTTGGCGTACCCGATGGCGCAGAGGCCCCCTCCGGAGAAGAACCCGGCGTACCTGATGTCGGCGCCGCCTTTCCGGAGGAAGACCCAGCGCGAGAAACAGCAACAACCTGCTTAATAGGCAAAGAGTACTTAAGCGCAAAAGCAAAATCCCGCTCATCATGCGCAGGCACCCCCATCACCGCCCCATCCCCATAAGACATCAACACATAGTTACCCACCCAAACCGCCACAGCCTTTCCAGTCAAAGGATGCTTCACAAACAACCCCGTAGGCATCCCCAACTTATCCTTAACCGCCAACTCAGCCTCAGTAGTCCCCCCCGCCTTGCACTCTTCAATAAAAGCAGCCAACGCAGAATTACCTGCAGCCGCTTGCATTGCCAATGGATGCTCAGGCGCCACCGCACAAAACGTTACACCCATGATGGTGTCTGCACGGGTTGTAAACACATACATGCGCCCATCTTGAATCAGCACACCAGACGCATCACGGATATCGTGGGTGAAGGCAAATCGCACACCTTCGCTTTTGCCGATCCAGTTCTCTTGCATCAACCGCACTTTGTCCGGCCACCCAGTTAAGGTGGCTTTGTCGTTACCAACTTGCACATGGTCAAGCAACTCTTGCGCGTAATGCGTGATGTTGAGGTAGTAACCCGGAATCTCGCGCTTCTCCACCAAAGCACCGGTGCGCCAACCGCGGCCATCGATCACTTGCTCATTGGCCAAAACGGTTTGGTCTTCCGGATCCCAATTCACCACTTGTGTTTTGCGATAGGCGATGCCTTTCTCGAGCATTTTCAAAAACAACCACTGGTTCCACTTGTAATACGTGGCGTCGCAAGTGGCGACTTCGCGCGACCAATCGATCGCCAAGCCCATCGCCTGCATTTGCTTTTTCATGTAAGCGATGTTTTCGTAAGTCCACTTGGCAGGCGGCACACCGTTTTTGAGCGCGGCATTTTCAGCGGGCAATCCAAATGCATCCCAACCCATGGGCATCAAGACGTTATATCCCCTCATGCGCAAGTGGCGCGTCAGCATGTCGTTGATGGTGTAGTTGCGCACATGGCCCATGTGCAACTTGCCGCTGGGGTAGGGCAACATCGAACAGGCGTAGTACTTTTGCTTGGGGCTCCCGCTTTTATCTTTGGCGTGTTCGACTACGCGGTAGGCGTCGGCTTGGTTCCAGGCGGCTTGCGCGGCGCGCTCGACCTCGGTGTGGTTGTATTTGTCTTGCATGGGGGAAAGGTCTAAGCCCCTGAGCAGATAGGGGAAGTTGCAGATTTTAGGGCTTGCGCTCGGTCACAAAGCCAATACGGCTCAAGCCCGCTTGCTGGGCCAGTCCCATGACCTCGACCACCTGACCGTAAGGCACTTTGACATCGGCCTGCAACTGCACTTCTGGCAACTCTTGGGCGCCATCTTGTGTGGCTTGGTTGGCACGCATGCGCAAGGCATTAGCCAAAGCATCTAGGCTGATTATTTCTTTGTCTAAATAGATATCGCCTTGTGCATTGATGGCGATAGACACCACACGCTGCGCAACTCCGGTGGGGGCAGATTGCGCTTTGGGTAAATCCAGCTTTAAGGCGCTCATCATCAAGGGCGTGGTGATGATGAAAATCACCAACAAAACCATCATCACATCCACCAAAGGCGTGACGTTGATCTCACTCATTGGCTTTTGCTCAGCCACACGCTCGAATCGACCAAAAGCCATCAGAGTGCGCGCACGTCGTGCGCAAATCCTTCGAGCTCATGCTCGAGTCGGTTGATCATGCGACCCATCACATTGAATGCCAGCACAGCAGGCAAAGCAACGCCCAAGCCAGCAGCCGTCATGATGAGAGATTCACCAACAGGGCCCGCTACTTGCTCAATCGAGAGTTGGCCTGCACTCGCAATACCTGTAAGCGCGTGGTAAATGCCCCATACCGTTCCAAGCAAACCTACAAAATGTGCAGTAGAGCCTACCGTTGCCAATAAAACTTGTCCCCATTGCAAACGCTGCAAAACTGCATGCAACGCATCACGCAACACACGGGTGCGTTGGGTATTTACATCGCCTTGCGTGCCGAGGGTGTTGGGCATGAGTTGTTGTTGCGCTTGGGCCAAGGGTGTGAGCACCGCATTGCGGTCTACCGACTGCAAAGCACGCACGGCTTGCGCAACATCGCTAGCTTGCCAGAACACGGCTTTACCTTGCGCTATGTCTGTGCCTACGCGTCGCAAAAACCAAGTTTTATAAACAATGACCGTCCAACTGGCAACGGACATGGCTAACAGCACCAAGGCTAAGAAGGTGCTTAGTGGGTCACTGGCGATATCGGGTGCAAACTGGTTCATCGCAAACCAAGCACATCAAACATATCGAACAAGCCAATCTTTTTATCGGCTAAAAAAGCGGCAGCGCGTAAGCCGCCTTGTGCATAAGTGGCGCGGCTCGCAGAGCGGTGTGTGATTTCAATACGCTCGCCTGTGCCTGCAAACAAAACCGTGTGGTCACCCACAATATCGCCGCCACGGATAGTGGCAAAACCAATCGTGTTGGGATCGCGTTCACCAGTATGGCCATAGCGCTCGTATACGGCGCATTCGTTCAAATTGCGTCCCATCGCCTCGGCCATCACTTCGCCCATCTTGAGAGCGGTACCGGAGGGCGCATCGACTTTGTGGCGGTGATGGGCTTCGATGATTTCAATGTCGTAGCCAGTGGGCATCGCCTTGGCAGCCATTTGCAAAAGCTTGAGGGTGACGTTCACACCGACGCTCATGTTGGGGGCCATCACGATCGCTGTATGTTTGGCCGCTTCCGCGATGTGGGCTTTTTGTGCATCACTAAAACCTGTGGTGCCAATCACCATCTTCACGCCCATGGCACGGCACACATCGACATGCGCCATCGTGCCTTCTGGGCGGGTGAAATCGATCAGCACTTGGCTGTTGATCAATCCTTTGCGAATATCGGATTCGATCGTCACACCACTGGCTTGGCCTAAAAAGCCAGTAGCGTCATTGCCAATGCCGAGACTCGAAGGAATATCAAGAGCGCCAGCGAGTTGGCATTCAGGTGTGTCACGCAGTGCCTCGATCAACATGTGGCCCATGCGGCCACTGGCGCCGGCAACAGCAACTTGGATGGGGTGTGGGGTGGTAGCCATGATGGTCTTCACAGGTATTTAAAAATTAACGCGGCGTGCCCTCAAGCGGTGGATAGCTTGCAGGCAGAGTGGCGGCAGAAGCGTTGGCGTTGCTAGTCGCGGCGCCCGACTTAGCGGGTAGCTTGGCCAACTCCTCAGGGGTGGCTTTGAGTTCGGGTAATTTCGACGGTGGACGGCG
>JBAXNJ010000115.1:0-5619 GCA_037133815.1 Betaproteobacteria bacterium | reverse complement strand
ATTCTGGGTCGTTACGGATGGAATCAATGATGAGGCGACGCATCATCCAATTGCGACCTGACATTTCACTCGGCATAGATGCCATGGGAACCAAGATATCCATAAAGTTGGGGTATTTCACGCCCCACAACCAAGTTTGCATACCGCCCATGGAGTTGCCCAATACCATGCGTACGTGCTTCAAATTGAGTTTTTCAGTAAACAACCGGTATTGGGCGTCGACCATATCGTCGTAGTTGTATTTTGGAAATAGGGTTCTCAACCCGTCAGAAGGCTTGCTGGATTGACCAGTACCAATAGAGTCGGGCAGAACAATAAAATATTTTGCAGCATCAAAGGGTTGTCCGGGGCCAAATAATTCGTCACCAAATGCACTGTCGAGCATGCCTGCACCCGTCCCCGTTGTGCCGTGCAAAATAACGATGACTTCACCTGATGGGTTGCCGAGGGTGATGTAGCCAATATTCAATGTTGGCGCTACTTCCCCTGTATGAAAGCGAAAATCCTTAGCTGTCCATACTTGATATGTGTGACTGAATTTTTCTATCAAATCATGTACTCAACAGTAACTGCAGTGCTTGAATCCGAATAGTTAACAAATTTACTTAAGCAGGTGGTCTTCACGTTCCATGTCGAAAGTCAATTCAACCTTCAAGCCTGCAGGATCCTTGAAGAAAATCTGGTTTAACCGCCAACCTGGAACAGGACGTTCATCGAAAGGCACTCCTGCAGCTTTAAGACGTGCCCGAGCACTTGCAGCATCCGAAGCTTTTAATGAGATATGGTCAAACTGACCAGTGGATTTATCGGGAGAAATCCCATCTGCATCGTCTGGTAAAACAACTGCTAAATGTAATATTGCAGCTTCAGATCCGCCATATAGCCAATACCCTGGGAAGTTGAAATTGGGACGAGCTCCTTCAGTCAGTCCAATTACATCGACATAGAAATCACGGATGGTTTTTAGGTCTGCGTGTTTAACCGAGATGTTGAAATGGTCTATGTGGGTGATTCGCAAGGGGTTCTCCTGTTGAACATTGTTATTGATTTGTGTGCCGCGATTTTTTGACATGAATGAATATTTTTTAATGAAATTCAAGTAGAGCTGCAGAAATTGTAGACCCTTGTCTAATAACTAATGGCGCGTTAAAAACTCAAGTAATTCAAGTGCAATCAAATCTGGATTTTCTCTTTGCGGGAAGTGACCAATTTTTGGCAGTAGTTTTCTTTCGTAATGGTTACTAAATAAATGCTCTTTACCTTCAGATGTTTTAGGAAGGCTAACGGAGTCTTCTATCCCGTGAAGCATCAAGGTAGGAATATCGATTTTGGGTATTTGATTTAAAACAGACTCGTCATTTGCGTAGTAAGGGTCACTGGGTGCATGCCCCCATCTATGGCTATATGAATGAAGAGTTACCGCTAACCAGTCTGGGTTATCAAAAGCTTGTGCTGTTAACTCGAACTCCTCATGGCTGTACCACCCTGGAGGCGACCACGTATCCCACATGATTTTTGCGAATCCCTTGGGATCGTTTTTAACTAACTCAGCTCCCTTTGATGTTGCCATCAGCCAGTGGTACCAATAATTTTTAGCTTGTAAGAAGTCAATGTGCTGACTGGGAAGATTGGTCCCATAACCTACAGACACGAGGACAAGATGGCTAGCAATATCTGGAGACAAACCGCATGCATTTCCTGCGGCCCGAGCGCCCCAGTCGTGACCTACTAAGGCGGGTTTTTCTATGCCTAATGCTGCGATGAACTCAATAAGGTCGCGCCCTAAGGAAGCAAGTTGTCCAGTGCGTGGAGTTTCATTTTTCAAAAACTGGGTGGGCGAGAATCCGCGAAGTGCTGGAACAAATACACGCCAGCCCTGCTTAGCCAATTCAGGTGCTACGCCATTCCAAGTTCGAGGACTGTCTGGCCAGCCGTGTAAAAGAATGACGCAACGCTTGGCCGTTGGGTTTAGCTCTTCGTAGGCAATTTTTAAGAGAGAAGTTTCAACTGTTTTCATGGGAGTATTTTTACCTTAAAGCATTTATGGATTTTGAAGCCAAATTTGATCGTGCTAACCTGCTACAACTAATATTTTTTAAGCGTAATTGAATAGGAAAAAAAATGTCTTTGCCAACGAATCAGTTGCTTGCTGGCTTTACGATTTGCGATTTCACGCGGGTTTTATCAGGCCCCTATTGCACAAGACTTCTTTCCGATTTGGGCGCAGAGGTCTACAAAATAGAAAAGCCTAATGAAGGGGACGAAATACGTCACATTGTTCCTCAAATGGACGTTGATGCTACGGACCAAAGCGCTTACTTTGTGAGGGTCAATGCGGGTAAAAAAAGTATTGCATTGGATTTCACCAAGCCTGAGGCTTTGCAAGTAGTCAAAGATATTGTTTTGCAATCGGATGTGGTGGTGGAGAACTTTTCACCGGGCATCATGGCTAAATACAAGCTGGATTACGAAAGTTTAAAAACCATCAAGCCCGATTTGGTGTATTGCTCTATTTCTGGATTTGGTCAAACAGGCCCACTTAAGAATCTGCAAGCCTATGCGCACTTGATCAACGCTTTCTCTGGAATGATGGAGTTAGAGCGAGACGTCACTAAACCGCCTAGGGTATCTAATTTGCAGGTGGCAGATGTACTTGCTGGTACCCATGCATTTGGATTGGTTTGCGCCGCATTGTTGAGACGTTCAAAAACAGGACAGGGCGCATATCTTGATATTTCTATGCTGGAATGTTTGATATGTGCTGACGATGTGAATTTTTCTGCATTACTAAACGGCCACGAAGCGCACCGCATGCCTAGAGCCTCCATGATTATTCATCCAGTAGGCGAAAAACACATTGCAATGCAGTTAGGTGGTGCACCAGGCATGTGGGAAAAACTTGCCAAAATCATGAATCGCTCAGATTTAATTCATGACGCGCGTTTCTCTACTGGCCCCGCTAGAAGAAAAAATTGGCCTGCTGTGTTGGAAATTGTGCATGCTTGGCTCGACACATTCCAATCGGTGCAAGAAGTTCTTGACTTATTGACACCTGAGCGTTTTCCAGCGGTGCCCATGATGCAACCAGAAGAGATCATCGCGCATCCTCACTTACATTTCAGAAAAGCTTTCACTACCTTAGCGCACCCTAGGCGAGCAGAGGGCGTGAGAATTACAGCGCCTCCATTTCACATAGACGGCGAGCATTTGCCACCCCCTAACTCGGCGCCTTGGAAAATAGGTCAAGACACTATGGAAGTTCTTGAGAATTTACTCAATTACGACCAAGAAAAAATTAACGCACTTAAGTTGAGTGGTTTGATTTAAGCGTTGCATTGCTTTGATTATTTCAATGCAATATCGAAACCTCTTTTAACGGCAGGTCTAGCCATCAGAGAATCAAACCAGCGTTTGACATGTGGAAAATCATTCAAATCGACTTGATGACGTTGGTGTCGCCATACCCAGCCCAAAATCGCAAAATCAGCAATTGAAAGTTCCTGAGCGAAATATTCATGCGTTGCTAAGCGTCTATCCATCACGCCATACAAGCGTCTTGTTTCTTTCATGAAACGCGCTAGCCCATAGCGTTTGTCGGCTTCATCGCTCAGTCCTAAGAAATGATGCACTTGACCGGGCATAGGACCAAAGCCCGCCATTTGGAACATCAACCACTCCAGCGCCGACACGCGTTGCGGGCCGCTTGCAGGCAAAAACTTACCGGTTTTCTCAGCTAAATAAATAAGAATCGCACCTGATTCAAAAACGCTGATGGGTTGACCGCTTGGTCCTTCACTGTCAACAATTGCAGGAATTTTGTTATTCGGACTTATCTTTAAGAAATCTGTAGCGAACTGCTCGTCTTTCATGATGTTGATGACGCTTACTTGGTAGGGCAAGCCCATTTCTTCAAGCGCAATAGAAATTTTGCGGCCATTTGGAGTGTCAAATGCGTAGAGTTGGATTGTCATGGGTTGTTCGCCTGTAAAAAGTTTTAAAAATAAGTACGCTTTTGAAAAATGCCACTTTTAAGAAGTGTAAAGTGGCGCCAATGCCTTTGAGTATTCTTGATATCTTTTGAAAGCCTCTAAATGCAGTTTTTGAGTATTTGTATTTGGAGTAAATTCTTTTTCAACTTTAGTAAATGATTGAGTGGCCTCAGGCATATCTTTAAAGTAACCCATAGACACAGCCATGATGACGCCCAGGCCTATAGAAGTTAATTCGTGGTCTCTGTATATTTTTACTGGAATATTCAACACATCCGCTTTAATTTGGCAAAGCAAGTCGTTTCTTGCTAAACCACCTGCTAAAAACACTTCATTCATGTGTACACCGCATTCTGCGCCCACTGCTGCAATATGCCCAACTGAAAAAGCCAGCCCTTCAATGACTGCCCGCGCAATATCTGATTTGTCTGTTTCAAGCCTGAGCCCCAAAAGCGACCCTGAGGCCCAAGGGTTCCAAAGTGGCGTTCTCTCACCGGCGAGATATGGCAAGAAGCAAATTCCATTTGCGCCCGGTTGAGATCTGGCAAGCAAAACGTCTAGTTCTTCGAGGTTGCACTGTAATAAGTTTTGCATGGCCCATTCGAGAGAACTTCCGGCCGCAGCTGTTGAGCCTCTTACCAAGAAGGAGTTTAGGAAAGGGACGCTGTAAATACGGCGCGTCTTGTCTTGAATGTGTTTGTTAGATAAGACACCTAAGGAGCTAACAGTGCCTGAGATTTCAGTGGCTTGTCCTGGGGTAGAAAGACCGCTTCCTAAGTAAGCGCACTTGCTATCAAATGTTGCAGAAATAACTTGCGCACTGTCAACGCCTAGCGCTTCAGCAATTGAAGCGCGAAGTGTCCCTATAGCGTGTCCCACTGGTGTAATTTTTCCAAACGGTGGATTTTTCAATCCAAGCAGGCGTTGCGTCTCAGATGTGTAGAGCCGTAATCCTGTGAATGCATTGACTGTGGCTTGGCCCGTTAAAAAAAAGTTTATCCATCCGGTTGCGTCTAAAAAATAGGCGGTTTTTTCAGCCACTTCTGGGAATTCACGGCAGAGTCTTAACCATTGTGGAATGGGGTCCGCAATATGAACTCTCAGCCCAGAATCGTCTGGTTGGACAAGGGCAATAGCTTCAACAAATTTGGCTTCTGGGGCGGAGCGCCTGTCTGTGTACATCACAGCGGGACAAAGCGCATGTCCTTCACTGTCAAGAGCAACGTATCCTGCTAATGGACCCGCTGCGGCGATTGCCTTTGGCCTTATTCCAGCAAGGCGGGCCTCGCATAGTCCTTGCAGTAAGAGGGTGCCCCATTGCTCGGTAGATTGTTCAAAAATATCACCTTGTATCTGCGAGTCCACAAGTGCTGACCAATTCCATTGCTTTTGTCCACTTCGATCAAATGCAGTCAATCGTATGCTTTGCGTACCAAGATCGATGGCTAGTAAGTCAGCGTTAGACATGTTGTCCATTTTATTTTTTTGAAGTTCCCTAGGGCGTCCGTTTTACCAAGCATACCCGCCATAAACGCAGCCCAATAGGCTAGGGAAATCCCTCGCGACTGACGCCTTGCAGATTTGAAACGTGGCCTTTGCGCTAAGGTATGCTGACAGGATATTTCTTATG
>JBAXNJ010000114.1:0-5632 GCA_037133815.1 Betaproteobacteria bacterium | reverse complement strand
AACCCGCTCAAAGACTTTACTTTTGTGTCATTGGTGGCGACTGTTGAATTTTGTTTAGCCGTACCGCCTGATTCACCTTTCAAAACCACTGCAGATTTAATTGCCGCTGCTAAGAAAGCGCCTGACAGCGTTGCCTATGCATCTGGTGGCAACGGAAGCCCCCAACATATTGGTTTCGCGATGTTCAATTCTCAAACCAATACGGTGATGAAACACATCCCATACAAAGGCGCTAGCCAAGCGGCACAAGACGTGGCGTCTGGCCAAGTGCCTGTCACTATGCAAGGTATTGCCACAGTGGCTGGCTTAGTCAAAGGTGGAAAACTGCGCCTCATGGGCGTGTCTATGAAGCAAAGACACCCACAATTTCCGGATGTGCCGACGATTTCTGAATCTGGCGCACCAGGATTTGAATTCAGCACTTGGTTTTTAGTAACCGCACCACCTGGAACGCCTAAAGAAATAGTGACGCGCTTGAATCGCGAAATTGTCAAAGCTTTGTCTGATCCAGAGTTACGCGAACGTTATGAAACTCTTGGCTTAGCACCTCTCGGAACATCTCCAGAGGAATTGGCCACACGCACACAACAACAATTTGCGAAATACGCTAAAGTCATCAAAGATAACCAAATAAAATCTGAATAATGCAACCCTCTATAGGAATTACCAGCATGATCAACTCTCGACTACTCACCAAACTATTCCTCACTTGGATATTGGCTTTCACTACGTGCCTAGCTTTAGCCCTGCCATCGCCAAAAGATATTGAGGCTGAAATGCAAGCAGGCAATCTTGCTAAAGCAGAAAGCATGCTTCGAGAAGTGATTGCAGAGAAACCACAAAGTGCCAAAGCACATTACGAATTGGGACAAGTATTAGCGCGTCAAGAACACTACGCACAAGCGCATCAAGAATTAGTCAAAGCAAAAGACATTGACCCAACACTTAAATTTGCCAGCAGCCCTGAAAAATTCAATGTTTTATTTGACAAAGTCAGCCAACTACAAAACAAAACTCCAACTGCGCAACACAGTGTGGCAACTGCACAAGCCCAATCCCCTGCACCCGCGCAAAGCTCTGGTATCAATTTGAACTATGTGTGGATCGGCATTGCTGGTTTGGTCGCATTGGCCTTGATCATTCGCATCATGCGTCCAGCACCTCCTGCTGCAAACTACGCGCCAACGTATCCCCAAACCAATCCTGATGGATCGCCAGTGGCACAAAGAGGTTTTGGTCAGCAGTACGCTCCCGGTGCGCCTCTGCAACAGCCCTACGGTCCTGCACCAGCTGGTGGAATGGGTTCTGGCATGGGTGGTGCCGTCATTGGTGGATTGGCTGGCGTTGCTGCTGGATACGCCTTATCGAAAGCGATGGAAGGTGATCACGGTGCGGGTCATGCCAACGCCACCCCAGCGCAATCTGGAGGCTATGTGCCTTTTGACAGCCCTGCACAACCTGACCTCGGTAGCTTTGACTCAGGTAGCGGTGGCGACTCTTGGGGCGACAGCGGATCGTCTGGTGGCGACGACAGTTGGTAAACCACTGTCGTTCAAATTTTTAAGAATTTTTTTGGATGAATTCAGCCACGCGCGCAATACCTGCCGTGATGGCTGCATCTGAAGCGGCATAACTAAAGCGAATATGTTGCCCATCATTGGGCACACGTGGCCCGAAATGGATGTCTGCCAAAACGGCAACGCCGGCTTCATAGAGCAAGCGCTTGCGAAACTCTTCTGAGTCTACGCACCCTGTCATCTTGCAGGCCTCAGTCACATTAGGCCATGCATAAAACGCACCGCCAGGGGACTTGCAAGTGATACCAGGCACTTTATTGAGCAAGCCCACTATCAAATCACGACGCTTGTGAAATATGTCGTGCATGCGTTGGGCGTCAGTCTGCGGGCCATTCAAGGCTTCAACTCCTGCCCACTGCGTGATGTGCGACGCACATGACTCGGTGTTGGTGATCCAATTCGTAAAAAACGGAGCGAGTTTTTTGTTGGCTGCAAAGCCCAAACGCCAACCTGTCATCGCCCATGTTTTGGAGCAACCGTCAGAAATGATGGTGCGATCTTGCATGCCAGGCAGAGAGGCGATGGACTCAAACGCGCCGTCATATACCAGTTGCCCATATATTTCATCGGCAAAAATCCAAATTTGGGGATGCTTGCGCAAGATCTCTGCAATAGCCTCTAAATCTTTGCGCGGAATGATGCCGCCAGTTGGGTTGTGCGGCGAATTCAAAATCAACAACTTGGTACGCGGTGTGATTTTGTCGGCCAGCTCTTGTGGGTCGAAGCCAAAGTTACGGTCTTCACGCAAAAAGATAGGTACTCCCACTGCCCCATTGGCTTTGATTTGAGACTCATAAATCGGAAATCCTGGAACGGGATAAATCACTTCATCGCCCGCACCAAAGTCGGTTACAGACAAGATGGAGTAACCAATAAATGGCTTTGCTCCAGCAGCTACGACCACATCATTGGGGTCGACCTTGATTCCAGTACGCGTGCGGTTCAAATAGTCTGCTGCTGCTTGTCGTAATTCTGGAATACCAGCAGATGCCGTGTAACCATGTTTACCTTCACGAATCGATTTGACACCTGCGTCTTGAATATTCACAGGCGTTGGAAAGTCTGGCTGACCGATACAAAACGAAATGATGTCGCGCCCTTCACGGATCAGTTGATTGACTTCAGCCAACACGACAAAAGCGTTCTCTGTCCCCAAACCCTGCGCGCGCTGACTGATGGCAACCATGCGTATCTCCTACGTATTTAAATTATGGAAAGTTGATAACTAGTCAGCGTCTAACCATTGGCAAATAGGTTGCCATTGATCGAGGTCGCGCTGCACTTTTGAAGCTGATATGTCGAACATAGACAGGCCATGGGCCGCCATATGCACGTAATACTGTGTATCACGTATGTAAGTCAAGACAGGAACGTTGAGTGAATCCATGAATTTTTTAAGATTGGCTGCGGCAACAGTTCGTGAATCGACACGGTTACCTACTACGGCTACATGAGTAGGGTGGGCACGTTTGAGTTGCAACAACTTGAGGATGAATGCATGGGTAGCTTGCATGTCAAACATGCTTGGCATGATGGGAACAATGATTTTGTCGGCTCTGCCTATGACCTCTTGCATGCGCCAGCCAGTTAAACCACCTGGAGTGTCAATGACGACATGGGTGGTATCTTTATAAGGCTTGGCGGTATAAATTAAATCCGCTTCGTATTCCCAAGTAGAGATTTTGGGTAATGTCTCAGGGCGTTGCGTCACCCAAAATTTAGCCGACCGTTGCACATCCGCATCTCCGAGCATCACGTGATGCCCGCAACTCGCAAAATAGCCAGCAATATTGGTAGATAAGGTAGATTTACCGGAGCCCCCTTTGGGGTTAGCAACCACAACAACTTTCATAACGCTAATGATACCTTGGTGCGCATTTCTCGCCACAGTAAAAACATGCCACTGGCAATCACAATGACAGCGCCTAAAGCAACCGCATGGTCTGGTGTCTGGTCAAAAACTAACCAACCACCTAAGGTCATATACAAAATTTGTTGGTATAAAAAAGGACCTAGGAAGGCAGCTGAGGCATACCGATGTGCTGATGCAACGCATAAATGGCCCAAGCCTGCAAAAACACCTATCAAGCCAATAATGACCCAAGTCAATACGCCCTCGGGTGTTTGCCATTGGGACCATGCGAATGGGGCCAATACAACAGAAGAAACAGCCGCAGAGAACAATTGGGTAGAGACTGGATTTTCACTAGCTGCCAAGCGGCGTGTCAGCATATTGAACCCCGCATACAAAAAAGCGTTCATCACACTTAAGAAAATAGCAGGATGAAAAGCGTGGCTGCCAGGTCGGATGATGACCAGTACACCAGCAAACCCCACCCAAATGGCAATCCAACTTGCAACATCAAGCTTTTCTTTGAGCCACCAAGACGACAAAACCGCAATCAAGATAGGCACAGAAAATTGAATAGCGCCTGTTTCTGCTAATTGCAGGTATTGCAGCGCTAGAAAATTCAGTGCGGTCATCAATGCCAAGATGAGACCCCGAAGGCATTGGAGTTTCAGGTTAACTACGCGAAACATGCCCCATCCCATCGTGGGGGCAAATACAGCGGCAGTGAATAGCACTTGGGAGAAAAATCGCATCCACACCACTTGCAAAACGGGCAAGGATAAAACCAACCACTTGGCGCTGGTATCCAAGCTGGCAAACATCAAAGTGGTGAGAGTGACGAGTGCAATACCGATTTTTCGGTTTTTAGAACTGTCGCCAAAGAGTTGCGTCATGTATCAAAAAGTAAGCGACTAACTTTCACTATACCCCCAAGTTACGAACCATATAGTTGCATTTGTGACGCACATGGGGGTAAAACATAGTATTGATATGACCATTAGCGTGTGATACTGCGCAACGAAATATCAGCAGCAGGAAATCTATACATGGCTAGCGTCACGATTGCATCAGTAAAAAAGAATTTTGGTGAAGTCCCCATTCTTCACGGCGTTGACATTGATATCCAAGACGGGTCATTCACGGTTCTAGTAGGTCCCTCTGGTTGCGGTAAATCCACCCTTTTGCGCATGATCGCTGGCTTAGAACAAATCAGCTCCGGTGAAATCCGCATTGGTGATAAGCGCGTCAACGATTTGCCCCCCAAAGAGCGCGATATCGCCATGGTGTTTCAAAACTATGCGCTGTATCCACACATGACAGTGCGCCAAAACATGGCTTTCTCCCTTGAACTGGCCAAAGAAAGCAAAAGCGATATTGAAACCAAGGTACACCGCGCAGCAGAAATTTTGGCACTCGATCCACTACTGGAACGCTATCCCCGTCAACTGTCTGGCGGCCAACGCCAACGTGTCGCCATGGGACGTGCGATTGTGCGTAACCCACAGGTCTTCTTATTTGACGAACCCCTCTCTAATCTCGACGCCAAATTGCGCGTGGCCATGCGCAGCGAGATCAAAGAGTTGCACCAACGCCTCAAAACCACTTCCATTTACGTTACCCACGACCAAATCGAAGCGATGACGATGGGCGACAAAATTGTGGTCATGCGCGATGGTCGTATTGAGCAAACGGGCTCCCCACTAGATTTGTATGACATGCCCGCCAACCAATTTGTCGCTGGGTTCATCGGCTCTCCCGCTATGAATTTCTTGCCATGCACTGTGCGTCGAACTAGCGGCACGGCGCGTATCGAGTTGTCAGATGGAACACTGCTGGATGCGCCACAAGGATCAGGCGGGGTAGATGGACAACCCGCAGTTTTTGGCTCACGCCCCGAACACTTAACACTTGCCAATGCTGGCGGTATTTCTGCACGCGTAGTGGTGATGGAACCCACGGGCATGGATACCTTTGTTGCGTGCCGCAACGGATCCACTGAGCTGTCAGCCGTATTCAGAGAACGTCATGATTTCGCTGTGGATAGCACTATCCATCTCATACCCGACCTCACGCGTGCGCATTTGTTTGATTCCCAAACAGGTGTGCGTCTCGCTGCCTAATTTTTTTCCCGTTGTCAGTCAGTTTTAATTCATCCAAAGGAGACTATTCATGAGTAAATTCAATCGACGGAATTTTCTAGGAA
>JBAXNJ010000113.1:0-5673 GCA_037133815.1 Betaproteobacteria bacterium | reverse complement strand
GGGCTCGACTCCATGGTGCTGGGTGAGCCCCAAATTTTGGGTCAAATGAAGGACGCCGTTCGCGCAGCATCCGACGCCGGCGCTTTGGGCACCACACTCAACCAACTCTTTCAGCGCTCGTTCGCCGTAGCCAAAGAGGTTCGTAGTTCTACGGAAATTGGCGCGCATTCGATCAGTATGGCGGCTGCCGCTGTGCGTCTGGCTTCTCAATTATTCGAAGACCTTAGTGAGACCCACGTTCTGTTTGTCGGTGCAGGCGAAATGATCGAGTTGTGCGCTACACACTTTGCCGCAAAAAGTCCGCGCAGCATGGCAGTTGCCAACCGCACGTTAGAACGTGGCGAAAAAATTGCCACCCATTTGGGCGGCATCGCTTTGCGTTTGGGTGAGTTGCCCGATCGCTTGCACGAATTTGACATCGTCGTGAGTTGCACCGCCAGCACCCTGCCCTTGATTGGCTTGGGCGCCGTCGAGCGGGCTTTGCGCAAACGCAAGCACCGCCCGATGTTCATGGTCGACCTGGCAGTACCTCGCGATATAGAACCAGAGGTGAAGTCACTGGCTGATGTCTATCTTTATACAGTAGACGACTTGTCTGAGGTGGTTCAAACCGGACAAGCCAACCGCCAGGCCGCGGTGGCTCAGGCAGAAGTCATCATCGATGCGGGCGTGCAGAGCTTTGCCCACTGGCTAGACCAACGCAGCAACGTGCCCTTGATACAAGAACTCAACGCGCAAGCAGATGCATGGCGTGAGGCTGAGCTAGCCCGCGCGCGCAAGTTACTCGCCAAAGGCGAGTCGCCCGAGGCTGTAATTGAGGCGCTCTCCAAGGGACTGACCCAGAAAATGCTGCACGGCGCAATGGCAGAGCTTCACACGGGTGACGCCCACACGCGCGAAAAAGCGCGCTACGCGATTGAGCATTTCTTTTTACGTAACAACCGTTAGGGTCCGCGGCTATGAAACCCTTCTTACGCGCTCAGCTAGAGCGCTTTGCACAACGGCTGTCTGAGCTAGATTTTTTGCTCTCGCGTGAAGACATCATGCAAGACATGTCGCAATTTTTAGTGCTCTCGCGCGAGCACACAGAGCTGACTGCCAGCTCCAGCCGCTACACGCGTTATCAACTCCGCGAGTCCGATCTGCAAGCCGCGGAGCAGATGCTGCATGACAGCGGGTCTGATGACGCACTGCGCGATATGGCGCAAGAAGAAGTCGCCAGTGCAGAGGCTGAGTTAGCCCAACTCGAGGCCGAGTTACAACGCATGCTCTTGCCCAAAGACCCCGACGACGCGCGCCCCGTATTTTTAGAAATTCGGGCAGGCACCGGTGGTGACGAGTCCGCCTTATTTGCGGCGGACTTGCTACGCATGTACATGCGGTTTGCTGAACGCCAAGGTTGGCGTAGTGAGGTCATGAGCGAGTCGGCCAGCGAACTCGGAGGCTACAAAGAGGTGGTGGTGCGCATTGACGCAGGAACTTCTAGCGATGGGGTGTATGGCTTACTCAAATTTGAGTCCGGCGGCCATCGTGTGCAACGCGTACCGACCACCGAAACACAAGGGCGGATCCATACCAGTGCCTGCACGGTGGCGGTCTTGGCCGAACCCGACGAAGCGCAGGCTATCAAGATCAACCCCTCTGACTTACGCATTGACACCTACCGCGCCAGCGGTGCAGGCGGCCAGCACATTAACAAGACCGACTCTGCGGTGCGCATCACCCACTTGCCCACGGGCATCGTGGCCGAATGCCAAGACGGTCGCAGCCAACACAGCAACAAGGCGCAAGCCCTACGGGTGTTGACAGCGCGGATTCAAGAGAAAGATCGCTCAGAGCGCGCCGCTAAAGACGCCGCCTTGCGTAAAGGGTTGATCGGCAGTGGTGATCGAAGCGACCGCATCCGCACCTACAACTTCCCACAGGGACGCTGGAGCGACCACCGCATCAACCTGACGCTCTACAAGCTCAACACCATCATGGAAGGTGACTTGGGCGAAGCCATGCAAGCACTGCGACACGCGCACGAGGCAGAGCAGTTGGCAGCGTTGGAAGTGAATGCGTGACGTCTATTGAAACCCTGTCACCCTTGACAGTTCAGCGAGCCATTCAATTTGGCCAAGAGCAGTTTGGGCTACCCCGCCTCGATGCCCAAATGTTGGTCTTGCATGCTTGCGAATTACCAATACACGACCGCGCTTGGTTGCTTGCGCACAGCGACGAGGTTTTGAACTTCAAGACGCAGTCACGGTATCTAGATTTTTTGCAGAGACGAGCCGGCCTCGAGCCCCTCGCCTACATAACCGGCGTGAAAGAGTTTTTTGGACTGCAGTTGCATATTGACAAGCGGGTGCTAGACCCTAGGCCTGAGACTGAAACGCTTGTGGAATGGGCGCTATCCTGCGTGGCAGACACCTCTAGACCTCGCATCGCAGACTTAGGCGCTGGCAGTGGCGCGATTGCGCTTGCGTTGAAGCACGCCCTACCCAGCGCGCAAGTCACCGCGGTGGATTCCAGCGCCGACGCGATAGATGTGGCGACCGCCAACGCCCAACGCCTTGGGTTAGAAATAGTGGCGTATTTGGGTAGATGGTGCGCGCCGCTGGCAGGTCAAACGTTCGATGTGATCGTGAGTAACCCGCCTTATGTTGCAGATGGCGATGCCCATTTGTCGCAACTACTCCACGAACCTCTTTCGGCCTTAGTGGCAGGCAAAGACGGCTTGGACGACATTCGCAACATCGTGTTACAAGCTGTTCGTCACCTCAAACCCGGAGCTTGGTTGCTACTAGAGCACGGTTTCGACCAAGCGCAGGCAGTGCAAGACTTGCTCGCAAACCAAGGGTTTGTCTCAGTGCAAAGCCGCCAAGATCTTGCGGGCATCTTGCGCTGTACGGGCGGACAGTGGCCAAGGGTGAAATAATAGGGTTTTGTTTGGGAGCAAAGTTATGAGTGATGTACAACAACGCATTGATGAATTGGTCAAAGGCAACGAGGTATTGCTGTTCATGAAGGGCAATGCCAGTTTTCCCATGTGCGGGTTTTCTGGTCGCGCCATTCAGGTGCTGAAAGCTTGTGGCGTTGACGCCAAGTCCATTGCCACCGTCAACGTGCTCGACGATGCTGAAATCCGAAACGGCATCAAGGAATACAGCAACTGGCCGACCATCCCTCAGCTCTACATAAAAGGTGAATTCGTCGGCGGCTCCGACATCATGATGGAGATGTACGAGTCGGGTGAGTTGCAGAAGGTCATTACTGGCTAATTACTCGCAATAAAAAAGGGCTTCTAAAAAGAAGCCCTTCACACAGTCTTTAGCCTAACGCGCTAATTAAATGCCCGCTGATTTTGTCCAACGCCATTTGCGTTGGCTCCGTTTCGCTACGATGCTGGTACTCCACAAACCCCTCCTTTAATCCGCGATCGCCAATCGTGACACGGTGCGGGACACCTATCAATTCCCAGTCGGCGAACATCGCGCCGGGGCGCTCGCCTCGGTCATCCAAGATAACGTCAACTCCCAATTTTTGTAAGTCTTGGTACAAATTCTCAGCGGCGGTTTTCACCGCCTGACTGCGGTCCATGCCGATCGGGCAAATCACCACCGTGAAAGGCGCAATGGCGTCAGGCCAGATGATGCCCTTGGCGTCGTGGTTTTGCTCAATCGCAGCTGCTGGTAAGCGCGTGATGCCGATGCCGTAGCAGCCCATCTCCATGAATTGCGGTTTACCGTTCTCATCCAAAAATGTGGCGTTCATCGCCTTGGAGTATTTGGTGCCGAGGTAGAACACGTGGCCCACTTCAATGCCGCGCTGAATCGCCAATGCGCCTTTGCCGTCTGGCGAGGCATCTCCCGCGACAACGTTGCGAATGTCGGCCACCAAGTCGGGCTCAGGCAGGTCACGGCCCCAATTGACGCCCGTGTAGTGGAAGTCAACTTCGTTGGCGCCACAAACCCAATCGCGCATGACAGCTACATCGCGGTCAGCGACTACCTTCAAGGCAAGCTTCAGTTGCACTGGACCTAAGTAACCTGGCTTGCAACCAAAGTGCGATTCAATCTCTGAGAGCGTTGCGAAGCGAAAGCCCCCTTCAAAGCCTGGCAACTTGCCGACCTTGACTTCGTTCATCTCATGGTCGCCACGCACTAGCAAGAGCCAGACAGTGGTCTTGACGATCTCGCCTTTTTCGTCCAATGCGTCTGTCGCCAACACCAGTGATTTGACGGTGGTGTTCAGAGGCACTTTGAGAAGTTCAGCTACATCCTCGCAGGTGCTTTTATTAGGTGTTGCGGTTTGGGTAAGCGTTGCAGTCGCCGCGCCGCGCGCATGGGCGGGCGCCATGGCCTCGGCCTTCTCCATGTTGGCGGCGTAGTCGCTCTGCGGGCAGTAGACGATGGCGTCTTCGCCGGTGGCGGCGATTACCTGGAACTCTTCGCTCAAGTCACCACCGATGGCACCGCTGTCTGCGGCCACTGCGCGGTATTGCAGGCCGAAGCGGTCAAAGATTTTTCGGTAAGCATCTGCCATCACTTGGTAGCTGGCCTTGGCGGACGTCACGTCGCGGTCAAAGCTGTAGGCGTCCTTCATGGTGAACTCGCGCCCGCGCATCAAGCCAAAACGGGGACGGCGTTCGTCGCGGAATTTGGTTTGGATTTGGTAGAAGTTTTTGGGCAACTGCTTATAGCTGCGAATTTCTTGGCGGGCGATGTCGGTGATGACTTCTTCGCTGGTGGGTTGCACTACAAAGTCGCGTCCATGGCGGTCTTTGACGCGCAGTAATTCGGGGCCCATTTTTTCAAAGCGTCCCGTCTCTTGCCAAAGCTCAGCGGGTTGCACCACGGGCATGGTGAGCTCAACTGCGCCAGCTTTATTCATCTCTTCGCGCACGATGGCTTCAACCTTGCGAATCACCCGCAAACCCATGGGCATGTAGTTGTAAATGCCAGCACCGAGTTTTTTGATGAGGCCGGCACGCATCATGAGTTGGTGGCTCACAATTTCTGCATCAGCAGGGGCTTCTTTGAGGGTGGAGATGAGGAACTGGGAGGCTTTCATGCGCGCGCTATCAGGGTGAATCCGGAGGTCAACACAGCGTGACTGTGCATAATGGATGCAATTCAGAAATTTGAGGTTTGATTATGCTTGACCGAGAAGGGTTTCGACCCAACGTCGGCATCATCTTGCTCAACCAGAAAAATCAGGTGTTTTGGGGCAAGCGCATCCGCACCCACAGTTGGCAGTTTCCACAAGGCGGCATCGACCGCGGCGAGACGCCCGAGCAGGCGATGTTTCGCGAACTGCACGAAGAAGTGGGACTCCTTGCGGAGCATGTGCGTATCGTGGCCCGTACCCGCGACTGGTTGCGCTATGAGGTGCCAGATCGGTATGTCCGACGCGACGCGCGTGGCTTTTACAAGGGCCAAAAGCAAATATGGTTTTTGCTGCAGATGGTGGTGCCCGACCACCACTTAAATCTGCGCGCCACCGACCACCCCGAGTTCGACGCCTGGCGTTGGAACGACTATTGGGTCCCGCTCGATGTGGTGGTGGAGTTCAAACGCGGGGTGTATGAGATGGCGCTCACAGAGTTGTCGCGCTTCTTGCCGCGCTTTGACATACGTTCACGCCAAACGCGCAATGGTGGCACAGCGATTACCAGTGAATTTGTGG
>JBAXNJ010000112.1:0-5693 GCA_037133815.1 Betaproteobacteria bacterium | reverse complement strand
CCGACTTGGCCACTTTAGAAATCACTGCGCAGGGTTTGCGTTTGATTGATGCGGTTGAGGGGTTACCGCGGGAGGAGTTGGAAAAGTTGGTGGGGCTACCTATCAGCCTTTAACGCGCTTCGCTTACTTTACGCTACAAAATTACTGATCCGCAAAAGCCCGCTCGATCACAAAATCACCAGGCGTTGTGGTGTTGCCCTCTTTGAAATGACGCGCTTCGAGCATGCGCTTGAGGTCCCTCAACATTTGCGGGCTGCCGCAAATCATCACGCGGTCGCGACCAGCATCGAAGGCGGGTAGGTCTAATTCGATGAACAGCTTGCCGTTTTCAATCGCGTCAGTCAAGCGGCCTTGGTTTTTAAAAGGCTCGCGGGTCACGGTGGGGTAATACAAGAACTGCTCACTCACCATCTCGCCCAAAAACTCGTGCTTGGGCAACTCATGGGTGAGGTAGTCGTGGTAAGCCAGTTCTTTGACTTCACGCACACCGTGAACCAAGATGACTTTCTCGAAACGCGCATAGGTTTCAGGGTCACGGATCACACTCAAAAATGGCGCCATGCCCGTGCCAGTGGAGAGCAAATACAGATTTTTGCCGGGCAAAAGATAGTCGATAAGCAATGTGCCCGTAGGTTTGCGGCCGACGATGATCTTGTCACCTACGTTGATATGTTGCAGACGCGAGGTGAGTGGGCCGTCTTGCACCTTGATGCTTAGAAACTCCAAATGCTCTTCGTAATTGGCGCTGACGATGCTGTAAGCGCGCAACAAGGGCTTCTCGTTGACTCGCAGCCCAATCATGGTGAAGTGGCCGTTGGAAAACCGCAGGGCTTGGTCGCGGGTGGTTGTGAAACTAAACAGGCGGTCGGTCCAATGGTGGACGGACAAAACTTCTTCTTCTTGGAAAGCGCTCATGGGGGAAGGTCAATTAGTTACAAAAAACCACTTAGTGTAGGGTAGGGCTGTCGCCGAATAGACATATCCAGCTCAGACTTTAGGAGAAAGTTGCACCATGAAAATTTTTGAAACACTTCAAAGCGTCCCTCAATTCGTAGGCCAGGGCGAAGTCGCAAGCGAATGGATCACCGTTACCCAAGAACATGTGAACCAGTTTGCCGATGCCACTGGCGACCACCAGTGGATCCATATTGATCCTGAGCGCGCCAAAGCAGGTCCGTTTGGAACGACGATCGCCCACGGGTTTTTGACGCTGTCTTTGATGCCGCAGTTTTTTGCCAAAGCATTCAAAGTCCAAGACCAAAAAATGGGTATCAATTACGGCGTGAATAAAGTGCGCTTTACCGCCCCCGTATTGGTTGGTTCGCGCTTGAGGGCCAAGATGTCTTTGAAATCCTGTGATCCCGTCGACAACAACGGCATGCAGTTGGTGTGGAGCGTCACCGTGGAACGCGACGGCAGCGACAAGCCCGTGTGCGTGGCTGAAACTGTGACTAGGCTTTATGCGTAAAGCCGTTTTGGCGCCACGCTTCATAAACAATTACCGCCACGCAATTCGATAAGTTCAAACTGCGTTGTCCTTCCAGCATGGGTAAACGCAGGCGTTGCATCTCTGGAAAGCTTTCGCGAATAGCTTTCGGCAAGCCCGCTGTTTCAGAGCCAAATACCAACCAGTCCCCTTCTTGGAATTGCGAATCGTGCGCGGTGTGCGAGCCCATGGTTGTGAGGGCGAACATGCGTTTTGAAACTGGCTTTGCCGTTGCTAAGAAATCTTGCCAACTGGGGTAACGCGCAACATGCGCGTACTCGTGGTAGTCGAGCCCAGCGCGGCGCATGTGCTTGTCTTCCATGGAAAAACCCAGTGGCTCAATCAAATGCAAACTGCAACCGGTATTGGCCGCTAGGCGAATAACGTTGCCAGTGTTGGGCGGGATTTCTGGTTGCACCAGCACGATATGAAACATAGATGCATTGTCTCGTGTCTCACGATTCAGCCAGCTGGGCCCTTGCAAACACCAAGCCTGTGATGTGCGCCACCCCTGCTTTGCGCAAGGTGCGCGCTGCTTCATAGATGGTGGCACCAGTGGTCATGACATCGTCAAGTAACACCACACTTTTGCCTTGCAGTGTGGGTATGCGATTGGGGTCGATCCAAAAAGTGTTGCGTGCTTGCGCCAAACGCTCAGCGCGCGTTGCACCCACTTGGTGGACGGCATGCTCTAAGCGTAAAAGCGATTTTGCGTCTGCCTTGTGCGGCGCTAAGTGCTTGACCAACTCGTAAGCTTGGTTGAAACCCCGCTCACGCAGACGTGAGGCAGACAAGGGCATGGCGATCACGCTGTCGGCCATTTCTAAAGCAGGTTCTGCCCAAGGCGCGTTGCGCATCAACTGTGCAAGTTGGCGGGCTAGGCCTACATCGCCATGGAACTTGAATTTGGCTATGCAATCGGCCCAAGGGTGGCCATAGGTCACCGCGGTCAAGCATTTGTCCAGCGGCGGGGGTTCGTAATGGCAAGGAAAACATCTGCTTCCAAACGCAGGCAAGGCACAGGTAGGGCAACGCGAAATGGGTTGGCCAAACTGCTGCACGCACGCATCGCACAAAGCAGAACTAGGCCAAGCCTCGCAAATATGGCAAATGCTGGGCAGGCGTAAGCGCTGCATCCAAGCTGGCCATTCAAACCGACTGTCAAACATGGAATCTATACTGACTCGCCATGTCAGAAGCCACCTCTGTAGACCTTGTTCCCACCATTGACCCTATCGCCAGCGAGCGTTGGTCACAGTTAAACCACCCGGAAACGCCGTGGTTGCATGAAGAAATTGGAAGGCGCATGGAAGATCGGTTGCAGTGGATTCGCTTGCAGCCCAAACAATGGGTCGATTGGGCGCCAGTCAATGGCGGGTTACGAACCCATGCGGCAGTGCGAGCACGATATCCCAAGGCTAACTGTTTGGCGCTAGAGACTTCCGAGTTGCGCTTACAAAAAGCGAAAGTTGCACTCACAAATCCTTGGTGGAAAGTGTGGAAGCGCCGGGCGGTTTCTGTCGCGAGACTCGCAAAGGGCTTACCTCAACAAGAAATTGCCGACATGGTCTGGGCCAATATGGCTTTGCACACGGCGGTGGCGCCACAGTCTTTGCTGCGCATTTGGCATAGCTTGCTGGCCACCGATGGGTTTTTGATGTTTTCTAGCTTGGGGCCTGATACCTTGCGAGAACTGCAGCCCATCTACCAGAAGATGGGATGGGGCGACCCTTCGCATGCTTTTACCGATATGCATGACTGGGGCGACATGCTGGTTCAGGCGGGCTTTGCAGAACCTGTGATGGACATGGAGCGCATCACGCTGACCTATGCAACGCCGGCAGACCTGCTGAAAGACTTACGCTTGTTAGGGCGCAATTTGCACCACCAGCGCCATCAAAATTTGCGCGGACGGGGGTGGAAGAAATCCCTAGAGAACGCTTTATTGGCGTTGGCCGAGCCTGACCAACTGGGGCGATTGGTGCTCACGGTCGAAGTTATCTATGGACATGCCCTCAAGCCTCTGCCAAAGGTGCGTTTGGCTGACCAATCCTCTGTCACCTTAGCGCAGATGAAGACCATGCTTGGTAGATCTAGCGGTAATACGAGGCTAGAATGACAGACTGTGAGATTAATTAGGGCGAACCCTAGGTTTTCCCTCCTGCAGGCTAATCAATTAAGGCATTCAAAAGTGATGAAGAACAATCTTTTCCAGAAGTTGGCTTCGGCTTTGCTGTTCGTTTCCATCTGGGCGAGTACAGCAGCTTGGGCGGTAAACGACCTTCCTGGCGGCCCAGCCAATTGGCAACTCAATTTGCAGCCTGGTGCGACCAAGATCGCCCAAGAACAAGGCTGGTTGCACTGGTTCATGCTGATTATTTGTACAGTTATTTTTGTGGTTGTTTTTGGCGTGATGTTTTATTCCATCTGGAAGCACCGTAAATCGGTTGGGCACAAGCCAGCTAGCTTCCACGAGTCGGTCAAAGTTGAAATCGCTTGGACTGTCATCCCTTTCATCATCGTGATCTTGATGGCCTTGCCTGCCACTAAGGCAGTGGTTGCCCAAAAAGACACCTCCAACGCGGACCTCACTATCAAAGCCACTGGCTATCAGTGGAAATGGGGTTATGACTACATCAAGGGCGAAGGCGAGGGCATTGCCATCATTTCCACCTTGGACAATGAGCATCGCAATATGTCAAACAATGGCGCCAAAGGTGTCGATATTGATGATTACTTGCTTAAGGTTGACCACCCACTGGTTGTTCCCGTTAATAAAAAAGTCCGCATTATCACAACGGCCAACGACGTCATCCATGCTTTTTCTGTGCCTTCCCTGGGCGTCAAGCAAGATGCCATTCCAGGTTTTGTGCGTGACACCTGGTTCCGCGCTGAAACGGTTGGTGATTTCCACGGTCAGTGCCAAGAGTTGTGCGGCAAAGAACACGCTTACATGCCCATCCACGTCAAAGTAGTCAGCGCTGAAGACTACGCAGCATGGGTGGCAGTTGAGCAAAAGAAGATGGCCGCCAAGATGGACGATCCATCCAAAGTGTGGACTTTGCCTGATATTTTGCAGCGTGGAGAAAAAGTCTATGCAGCCAATTGCGTTGCCTGCCACCAACCTAACGGCAAAGGCGGCGGCGCGATCAAGGCCTTGGATGGTTCTGCTGTAGTGCTGAACTCTGAAGCAAGTAAGGAAATCCACGTTTTACTGAATGGCCAAAACAACAATTCCATGCCCGCATGGAAGCAACTGAGCGACACCGATATTGCTGCGGTGATCAGCTACACCAAAAACAATTGGTCAAACAAGACTGGCCAGCTGGTTCAGCCTGCCGAAGTCAAGGCCGCCCGTTAAACGCAACCGTTGAATAGGAACACATCATGAGCGCAGTTCTCGATCCGCACGGCAATGTCCATGGTCACGACGACCACCACGGTGCCCCACATGGATGGCAGCGTTGGGTATTTGCTACCAATCACAAAGACATTGGTACTTTGTACTTGTTGTTCGCTTTTACTATGCTGATCATCGGTGGCGTCTTGGCATTGCTAATCCGCGCTGAGCTGTTCCAGCCAGGTTTGCAATTGGTCAACCCCGAGTTGTTCAATCAACTCACCACCATGCACGGTTTGATCATGGTGTTTGGCGCCATCATGCCGGCCTTCGTGGGTTTTGCTAACTGGATGATTCCTTTGCAAATCGGCGCAGCAGACATGGCCTTTGCCCGCATGAACAACTTCAGCTTCTGGTTGATGATCCCTGCAGCCGTGATGTTGAGCACCTCGTTCTTCCAACCCGGTGGCGCCCCCGCTGCTGGCTGGACGCTCTATGCGCCTTTGACATTGCAAATGGGCCCGTCGATGGACTCCGGAATTTTTGCGCTGCACTTGTTGGGTGCATCGTCGATCATGGGTTCTATCAACATCATCGTGACCATTCTCAATATGCGTGCCCCTGGCATGACTTTGATGAAGATGCCAATGTTTGTTTGGACTTGGTTGATCACGGCTTATTTGTTGATCGCTGTGATGCCAGTGTTGGCTGGCGCGATCACCATGACATTGACCGACCGCCACTTCGGCACCACCTTCTTTAACCCTGCTGGCGGTGGCGACCCTGTGATGTACCAGCACATCTTTTGGTTCTTCGGACACCCAGAGGTCTACATCATGATCTTGCCGGCTTTCGGCATCATCAGCC
>JBAXNJ010000111.1:0-5701 GCA_037133815.1 Betaproteobacteria bacterium | reverse complement strand
CGCCTCTTCGTCTACCAGGCGCTATTGGGTCGCCCGCCACACCCATAGCCACGGTGTAGTTATCGGAAAACTCCAGAAAAATACGCTGATAGTTCAACAAAGCCATCCAATGGCAATACGTTCGCCACATACTGATCAGGACGCACCACGATCATGCAACCCTTGTCACGGTGGATGCCACGCATCTCAAATATGTCACCAAGCCCCTTGTGATCAACACAAAATACTTTTTCATGGTCTTGCAACCCCAGCTTGCCAGTTTTAGGGGTGAGCAATGAGGGCATATGTTCATAGGCAAGTTGATCAAAGGTCTGCTGAAACACTGCGCGAAAATCTATAACTTCATCTATGTCTTCTCCCTTACGCCTATGTTTAACGACAGGTGAATTGGGGTTGGTTTCTAACCAATCAGCAAGTTGATGAATAGCCGAACCTGCATTCGAGCTATCTGCTTTACCAGCAAACGCATAAATACGCCAACGTGCATCGGCCTCTGCCACATGACCAAGTTGCATTTGTTTGGCATCGGACAAACGCACCACGGGAGCGGAGTGAAAACGTCGACCTATCTGTTCGCCTTTAGCCAGATCTTGGTGCTTGCTGGCAGCAAACAAATACGACGTGTCGTACTTCACTGCGGTACCTCCCGTGAACTCCAGGTTTTCTTTGAACTGGCGAATGATGCGTGGCTCTTCTGTGCCATCGCGTTCGGCTTGCGTTGTGGGAGCAGACATGATGCGAGACCATGCATGATCGGTTTCCACCAGACGCTTGGCTTCGGTCAGTCGCTCTTTGGAATAACTGCGCAATAGTCTGGCATCTGAGCGACCTTGCAGCACATGTACCAGCTTCCATCCAAGATTGAACGTATCTTGCATAGACACATTCATACCTTGACCGGCTTTGGGCGAGTGGGTGTGGCACGCATCGCCTGCAGTAAATACACGTGGGTTGCGGTCTACGCCATCAGTCACGTCATCAAATCGGTCGGTGATGCTGTGACCAATGTCGTAGATAGACCACCACACCACCTCTTTCACATCCAGCGAATAGGGCTTGATGATGCGATTGGCCGCAGCGATCATGTCGTCTTGCGTCAACTTGCGATGCGCTGCTTTTTCATCAGGACGCAGTTTGTCTAGTTCAACATACATGCGAAACACATAACCACCTTCGCGCGGCAAGATCAACACATTGCCTTCACTAGCAGAGGAGATCAAACATTTTTGGCGTACATCGGGGAAATCGGTGTTGGCCAAAATATCCATCACGCCCCAGGCTTGGTGCGCTGCATCGCCCTGCAACTCGCCACCAATAGCTTTGCGCACGGATGAATGCGCGCCATCGCATCCCACTACATAGTTAGCTTGAACAGTACGAGTGGCACCCCAATTTACGCCGCTCGAATCTTTCAGTGTGACGGTGACTGGGTAGTCATCGGTTGTGTGGTCAATCGTTAACCCCTGCACTTCCCAACTGTAGTCGGGCTCTAGCTGGGAAGGAGAGTTTTTCATGACTTCGAGGAATAGTTCATGAAGCCGTGCTTGGTTAATCAAGATATGCGGCATTTCAGAACTGTCGTCGGCTACATCTTGCACTCGTCCAACACGTTTAATGTGTTCTGGCTTCTCAGGGTCTGGCATCCAAAAAGCAGTTTGATTCACCCAATAAGTTTCGCGCTTGACCTTATCGGCAAACCCAAAGGCTTGGAACATTTCCATACTGCGCGTGTTGATGCCATCCGCTTTGCCCTTGATGATGTTGCTTGGCATGCGCTCGATGATCATTGTGCTAATTTCAGGAAATTGTGACAACTGCGCAGCAAGGCATAAACCTGCGGGGCCAGTTCCAGAAATGAGTACATCTACTTTTTCTGGCAACGGCTCATTGATGCCGCGATTGCGACGGTTTGGCGCTGCTTCTTTGATATCGGGGTTACCACCTCTAAATCCATTTTTATAGAACTGCATCTCTCAATCCATTTTTCATAATAACTATTTCGACTAATAGGACCCCATAAAATCTTTCTTTCCGATTTCAATACCGTTGTGACGCAGCAAGTTGTATGCGGTTGCGACGTGAAAGAAAAATTGCGGCATGCCGTATTTCAAAGCATAGTCTTCGACAGAAAGTTTTTTTTCTTTTGGCGTACCTGGGCGTAAAACAACCTCTTTAACTGCACTAGCGTCAAGTTGCGCTGCGGAGATCGCCTCAATGAGTCCTAGCGTCTTTGAGATGCGCTGTTGCAACTCGGCAAAACTTTGCTCGGTATCTTCGTAAGCAGCCACCTCAAGCCCAGCGATTCGTAAAGGAACACTTTTGGCGAAATCACAAGCGATTTGAACTTGACGTACCAACGGCAGCATGTCTGGAAATAAGCGGGACTGCAAAAGGCTAACAGGATCAAATTTACGCTGTTGTGCTTGTTCTTCGCCTTTTTTTAGAACATCGCTTAACGCTAAAAGCATCTGCTTTAAAACGGGTACCGTAGCTGTATATAAAGACATAGATTTGGATTCTCAATTGTTTAAAAATTATTGAAGGCGAAGAACTAGAGTTTCTAAGCTGATTGGCTTTAAACCCATGAGATCTAGTATATGGGGCGGTGGATTAGCTTGAATACTAGTTAAGTGAACTTGGCCCTCCTTAGCGTTAACCCGATATCTTTTATCTTCCAATTGAATAGACTTCTTTTTTGCTAGCAAACATTTATCAATGCAGACTCTTTTAGGAGATTCATATGAAACGTCGTCAACTGATACAACAAGGTGGAATTGCTGGGGTTTTAGCGGCAGGCGTAGCGCCTGCATTTGCACAAAGCCTCCCAGATGTGAAATGGCGGTTAAGCGCAAGTTGGCCTAAATCCTTAGACACCTTGTTTGGTGTTTGCGAAAACGTTGCTAAGCGTGTTAGCGAAGTAACAAGCGGAAAGTTTCAAATTTCAACGCATGCTGCTGGCGAAATCGTTGGAGGTCTGCAAATATTGGATGCAGTTCAAGCCTCTGGTGTTGAAGCTGGGCATACAGCGCCTTACTATTTCTTTGGTAAAAATCCTGCTTTCGCCTTCGGTTCATGCCTTCCCTTTGGAATGAACGCTAGGCAACAAAACGCTTGGTGGTATTACGGTGGCGGAGAAGCACTCTATAACGATTTCCTCAAGCCCTACAACATCAAATGTATTCCTGCTGGAAACACAGGCGCTCAGATGGGCGGTTGGTATCGTAAGGAAATTAAAAGCGTTGCAGATCTTAAAAACCTAAAGTTTCGTGTCGGGGGCGTTGCTGGTGTTATTTTGGCCAGGCTTGGGGTGGTACCCCAACAAATAGCCGCAGGTGATATTTACCCCGCACTTGAAAAGGGAACGATCGATGCGGCAGAGTGGGTTGGCCCCTATGACGACGAAAAACTTGGATTTGTAAAGGTTGCCAAATACTATTACACCCCTGGATGGTGGGAGCCCAACTCTCAAAACGCCATGTTTGTTAATCTAAAGGCCTGGGACGCCTTACCCAAGGAGTATCAGGCTGCTTTCTCTGCAGCTTGCGGTGAAAGTAATACGATGTGTATGGCTAAGTACGACCATGTCAATCCCACCGCTATGAAAAGCTTGATCTCTAAAGGCGCCCTCCTTCGTCGCTTCCCTGAATCTGTCTTAGACGCTTGCTACAAAGCATCACTAGAGCAATACGACGAATGGTCTGCAAAGCATCCTGAGTTCAAAACAATGTATGACTCATTTAATAAGTACTTAAAAATTGAAACTGACTGGTTCCAAGTTTCTGAAGGAACCTTCGACAATTACATGGTAAAAAAACTTAGTAAATCAAAGGGTTGATTATTTTTCCGCTTTCGAGTTGACATAAACACCTGCGGCAATAATTAAAAAAGATCCCAGCTATTCGAAAGTAGCTGGGATTTCTTTTGAAATTAAATGTGGCAATTAGCAGCTAGTCCGCAATTAGTTGACCATAGCGACTCTAGACCACGTACATTAGGTCAACCTAACTCGGAGGGTTTTTCCGTTCTCTTCTATGAAACCCTTATATGAAACTTCCTGCTCAAACAGAAACCATGGTTTGGAGTGCCCTTGCCGGCGCAGTTATTTTGTCAATTGTTGGCTTTAGCTTTGGAGGATGGCAAACATCCAAGCAATCACTCTCAATCGGAGACGCACGTGCAAACCAAGCCGTAGCCAAAGCAATAGCTCCCGTTTGTGCAGAAATGTTCAAGCGCGACTCTAATTACAAGAATAATTTATCAGAACTTAAAAAGGTAGACGACTGGTCACGCAGCACCTTTATTGAAAAAGGAGGCTGGGGAAAAATGCCAGGGGGTGCAGCACTAGATTCAGATACTGGCAAAGCATGTGCCACTCTATTGCTCCCTAGTTAATAGATCAGCTTACAAAGCAAGTCTTGCTTGATTTGCTTTGTAGCTAGCACAAGTCTTAGTTGCCGTGATTGCAATTAACTTGTTTTCATAATCTCTTGTGAATTCGCATTGGGGTCTCTTGGTAACCAAGTTCCCGCTTCAACTGAACAAATAAAGTCTGCTACAAATCGGTTGAAATAATGTGGCTCTTCTAAATTCAAAGTATGTCCAGTTTTGGGAAATATCAGTAATCCAGAGGCAGGAATAATCTTTTTCATAAAAATGCCCGGCTGCAAGCAATGGTCGTCCTCATCTCCAACCATGATGAGTGTTGGGACAGTCATATTTTTTAAATTTTCTTCTAAATCGTAAATGGATGGACGTTTAGCCTGGACACCTCTCATGGTATTTGCTGATCCTTGCGAAGAATGTTGGCCCAACATGTCAGCAAATTGTTGCCAACCTCTTGGATCTTTATTTTGAAATTGAACCCTGGACGCGCCAGTGGAGTAAGTCTTTGCGAATTCCTTGCTGCCTTGTTTTTCAAATTGATTGGCTACTTCAAGTGATAAGTCTTTGAAATGGTCAGCATGTTGCTTTTCAGCACCATAACCGGCCCCAGCAATTACAAGTGAGAGTGCTTTATGAGAGTAATGCAACCCAAAATGCAAAGTAGCAAAACCACCCATAGACAAACCGACTACATGGCTTTTTTCAATATTTAAAGCATTGAGTAATTCAGCGACGTCATCAACAGCACGTCTTTGAGAATAGCTGTCAGCTGATTGCGGGACGTCTGATGGCGGATATCCTCTTGCTGAAAATGTTATGCACCGATGGTTCCTAGAAAAAAACCGCATTTGATTTTCCCAGCTGCGGTAATCTCCAGCGAATTCATGGACAAAAATAATCGGAGTTCCTCTACCTACTTCTTCGTAATAAAGATTAATTCCATCACTTGTTTTGATCGTTGGCATAGATTGATCACCTTTTAATAATTAAGTCAATTTAAATTAAATGCGAGCATGGAAGAAAAAACTGGGATTCAGTGTAGTTTTACCGTTGGGTTTGTCTGTTTTGTGATCATTCTTGCAGAGGTATAAAGGGAGGTTTTTAAAATTCTGTGTATTGCAAGCTCATGCAATTTATATAAGGACAAATAGATTACCTAAGCAAGCGCCTTTCCTTTTACTAACCACGCCCAGCCCGAATCATATTGCGCGCAACTGGGTAGATTTAATGTTCCTAGCGCTTTCCGTTTTGTCCGTCTTTGAAATGAATAAGCCGCTAGATGGTTAAACCTAGCGGCCATTGTCGATGCATATGGTGG
>JBAXNJ010000110.1:0-5738 GCA_037133815.1 Betaproteobacteria bacterium | reverse complement strand
GCTTGCCGCTCTTGTGCACGCGGATGCTCTGCTGGGAAATGCAAAGTCAGAGTCGTCAACACATCTAGCACCTTGTAATTGCCCGTGTGTTGACCGTAGAAAGTTTCTACGCCAATCACACCGACTATTAGTTCTGCAGGTACGCCGTAAGTCTCTTGCGCGCGGCCTATTGCTTCGCGGTGTAATTGCCAAAATTTCTTACCTGCCTCGATTCGTCTTGGCTCGACAAATCGCGCTTGATAGGCTGCCCAATTTTTTGGCGATGAAGTAGGTGGAGGCATTACCATTTTTTCAAGACCTTGCACGCGTCTGGCCAGACTGAGTTGACGACGCACCCATGCAACGGGTAGTTGTTGTTCTTGTGCAATGTCCTCAGCAAGTTGTGCCATCTCAGCGCGTGGACCAAATGGCGTGGTGCGAACTTGCTGTGTCTTATGTTTTTTGCCATGGCCGGCAGCTAACGCCACTGACGACCATGTGCAACCTAAACTGATAGCGAGTACCAATATGAAACGTATTTGGAAGTAGGTAAAGAGAGCAGGTAGTTTCACGCGTTAGAAAATAGATAAAAAGCCAGGCTTGCATGGTAAGCTGAGTTGGATACATCCATCACGCATATGCACAAAACAGGTTATTACACACATCCTGAATGTCGAAGACACGAAATGGGCCCTGGTCATCCTGAATGTCCTGAGCGGTTAGACGCTATTCAAGAGCGTTTGCTAATGAGTGGGTTGGACATTGGCTTGACAGCCATCGAGGCGCCTGCCGCATCATTTGACGATTTGGCTTTGGCCCACGATGCAGACTACATCGACCTCTTGCGTTTAACGTCGCATCGTTTGATTGAAGACCAATCTGCAACTGGCCCCGCTTACGCGCATATCGACCCCGACACTGCGATGAATTCGCATACGTTGGAAGCAGCTTTGCATTCTGCGGGTGCTGCGATTGCTGCCACTGATGCGGTGATCAACGGTGAATTGGCCAATGCTTTTTGTGCAGTGCGTCCACCTGGGCACCACGCGATGCGCCGCAAAGCAATGGGGTTTTGTTTTTTTAATAATGTGGCAGTGGCAGTGAAGCACGCGATTCATCAGCATGGCCTAGAGCGTGTGGCTGTGGTGGATTTCGATGTGCACCACGGTAATGGCACAGAAGATATTCTTGCCAACGATGCACATGTGTTGATGGTGAGTTTTTTTCAGCATCCGTTTTATCCATATTCCGGCACAGAAAAGCATGCGTCGAATATGGTGAACATTCCTGTTCCTGCATATACACGCGGTATTGAGGTGCGTGACTTGGTTGAAAACTACTGGGTGCCCCGATTAGAAGAGTTCAAACCCGAGATGATTTTTATCAGCGCCGGTTTTGATGCTCACCGCGAGGACGATATGGGGCAAATGGGTCTTACCGAGCAAGACTATGCGTGGATCACCCAGCGCATTTGCGACATTGCCAAGCGCCACGCCAAGGGGCGCATTGTGTCGTGCTTAGAAGGCGGTTATGCGCTGAGCGCTTTGGGTAGAAGCGTTGAAGCGCATTTGCGCGTGTTAGCGGATTTGTAAAACCATGACTGCATTGCAAGAAATTTTTTTAGATTTCCAAAACTCGTCCATGCCGATGGAGTTAACGGTCTAAGGTCTGCCGAATACCACTTGTGGCGGCTAGAAAAAGCACGATCGTGCTAAAGTTTGAGGTTTAGATATTACAATGTGACGTTTACGTAAACGTCAATCAGTTTTCATTATTTTTTGGAGTTCTCACCATGAAAGTTTTGGTCGCAGTCAAGCGCGTTGTCGACTACAACGTGAAGGTTCGCGTGAAGTCGGACAACACCGGAGTCGACATTGCCAACGTCAAGATGAGCATGAATCCGTTTGACGAGATTGCGGTGGAAGAAGCCGTTCGCCTCAGAGAAAAAGGCGTAGTTACCGAAGTGATCGCCGTCTCCTGTGGCGTCACCCAGTGCCAAGAAACCTTGCGTACCGCCATGGCGATTGGCGCAGACCGCGGCATCTTGGTCGAGACTACAGAAGAACTCCAGCCATTGGCCGTAGCCAAATTACTCAAAGCCTTGGTCGACAAAGAACAACCCGGCTTGGTGATTCTGGGCAAACAAGCGATTGACGACGACTGCAACCAAACCGGCCAAATGCTGGCTGCGTTGGCTGATATGCCCCAAGCCACGTTTGCTTCCAAAGTGGAAGTGGCAGACGGCAAAGCCAGCGTGACCCGCGAAGTCGATGGTGGTTTAGAGACACTCTCAATCAGTCTGCCAGCGGTTATTACTACAGACCTTCGCCTGAACGAACCACGTTATGTCACCTTGCCCAACATCATGAAGGCCAAGAAGAAGCAACTCGATATCTTCAAGCCAGAAGACCTAGGTGTGAATGTCGCCCCCCGTATCAAAACCTTGAAAGTCAGCGAGCCACCCAAGCGCAGCGCCGGCATCAAAGTGCCCGATGTGGCGACTTTGGTGGACAAACTCAAGAACGTGGCCAAGGTCATCTAACTAGAACAGATCAGGAGCAAAACAATATGTCATCCCTCGTTATTGCCGAACACGACAACGCGTCGATCAAGCCTTCTACCCTCAACACCGTCACTGCCGCATTGGCTATGGGTGGTGATGTCCACGTGCTTGTCGCTGGTCACAATGCCGGTGGTGCAGCCGCTGCTGCCGCCCAGATTGCAGGTGTGAGCAAAGTGATCCACGCAGATGGCTCTGACCTCTCGCATGGGTTGGCTGAAAACCTAGCCGCACAAATCTTGGGACTGGCCAGTAATTATTCGCACATCATTTTCCCAGCGACAGCTGGTGGCAAAAATGTCGCGCCTCGCGTCGCTGCCAAGTTAGATGTTGGCCAAATCAGCGATATCACCAAGGTCGATAGCCCTGACACGTTTGAGCGTCCCATCTATGCTGGTAATGCGATTGCGACTGTTCAATCTACCGATGCCATCAAAGTCATCACAGTACGCACAACAGGTTTTGATGCTGCACCTGCAACTGGCGGTTCAGCCCCTGTCGAGACCTTAGCTGCTACAGCCGACTCAGGCAAAAGCAAATTTATGGGAAGCGAAATCGCCAAGAGCGATCGTCCTGAACTGACCGCTGCCAAGATCATCGTTTCAGGTGGTCGTGCCTTGGGTAGCGCAGAAAAATTTACTGAAGTCATCACGCCTTTGGCAGACAAGCTTGGAGCCGCTATTGGCGCAAGCCGCGCAGCAGTCGATGCGGGATATGCCCCGAACGATTGGCAAGTGGGTCAAACCGGCAAGATCGTCGCGCCGCAGTTGTATGTGGCTTGCGGTATCAGTGGTGCCATCCAGCATTTGGCGGGTATGAAAGACAGCAAGGTGATCGTGGCGATCAACAAAGACCCAGAAGCACCCATCTTTTCTGTGGCCGACTTCGGCTTAGAGGCTGACTTGTTTGTGGCGGTGCCAGAACTCGTCGCTGCCTTGTAAAAAACACCCACCGAGTTTCATTTAGCGCAACTTTTCGCGGTTCAATTTAGGAGCACGCCATGTCGTACATCGCCCCCGTCAAAGATATGTTGTTCAACATGGCCCACCTGGGTGGCCTAGAGCAAATCGCCCAAATGCCAGCGTTTGAAGACGCGGGTCTGGAAACCGCTCAAGCGGTGCTCGAAGAATGCGCCAAGCTCAATGAGACTGTTTTGGTACCGCTGAACTGGGAAGGCGATAAAAACCCGTCTTACTTCAAAGACGGCCATGTGCACACAACGCCTGGTTTCAAAGAGGCCTACACCCAATACAGAGAAGGTGGATGGCAAGGTTTGCAACACCCGCAAGCCTTTGGCGGCCAAGGCCTACCTAAAACCATTGGCGCAGCATGCTGCGAAATTTTGAACTCTGCGAATATGAGTTTTGCTTTGTGCCCCTTGCTCACCGACGGTGCGATTGAGGCGCTACTCACTGCGGGCTCCGACGAACTAAAAGCCATCTATCTAGAAAAGCTCATCTCAGGTGAGTGGACCGGCACAATGAACCTGACCGAGCCACAAGCCGGCTCCGATTTGGCCGCGGTTCGCACGCGGGCTGAGCCTTTGCCCGATGGCACGTACAAAGTGTTTGGCACCAAGATTTACATCACCTACGGTGAACACGATATGGCGAAAAACATCATCCACCTCGTGCTGGCCCGCGTGCAAGGCGCACCTGAAGGTGTCAAAGGTATCAGCCTGTTTGTGGTGCCTAAGGTTTTGGTTAATAAAGATGGCTCGCTTGGCGCGCGCAACGACGTGCATTGCGTCAGCATCGAACACAAGATGGGCATCAAAGCCAGCCCAACTGCCGTTTTGCAATACGGTGACCAAGGCGGTGCCATCGGTTACTTGGTGGGTGAAGAGAACCGTGGTTTGGAATACATGTTCATCATGATGAACGCCGCCCGTTACGCTGTCGGTGTGCAAGGCATCGCCGTGGCCGAACGCTCCTACCAAAAGGCCGCCCAATTTGCCCGTGACCGCATTCAAAGCCGCCCCGTCGATGGCAGCATGAAAACCAGTGCGCCCATCATCCACCACCCGGATGTGCGCCGCATGCTCATGACCATGCGTGCTTACACCGAGGGCTGTAGATCCATGGCCACCGTGGCCGCCGCTGCGAATGACGCATCGCACCATCACCCTGATGCGGCAACCCGCAAACAGAATTTGGCTTTCTATGAATTCTTGGTGCCCTTGGTCAAAGGCTTTAGCACCGAGATGAGTTTGGAAGTCACCAGCCTCGGCGTGCAAGTGCATGGCGGTATGGGCTTCATCGAAGAAACCGGTGCCGCGCAGTACTACCGCGACGCGAAAATTTTGACGATTTACGAAGGCACCACGGCCATCCAAGCGAACGATTTGGTCGGACGCAAAACCGCCCGTGACGGCGGCCAAACGGCCAAAGCCATTGCAGGCCAAATTGAGCAAACTGAGAAACAACTCAAAGCCCACAGCGATGTGCGTTGTCATGTTGTGGCTAAGAGACTGGCTGGAGCGCGCGAGGCTTTTTTAGATGTAGTGGACTTTTTTGTGATCGAGAGCAAAAGTAACCCGAATGCCGTCTACGCCGGTAGCGTGCCTTACCTCATGCTCGCAGGTAATCTGATGTCCGGTTGGCAAATGGCGCGCGCTATGTTGGTGGCGCTCCAACATATTGCTAATGGCGACGACGTTGCATTCATGCAAGCCAAGGTCACGACGGCGCGTTTTTATGCGGACCATATTTTGTCTAAAGCACCTGGCGTGCGCGACAGCATTGTTGCTGGCGCTGACAGTGTGACCGAGATGGCGCTAGAAGCTTTCTAAGCTTTGTAGAAACGCCCTTCTAACTAGGAATTCACATGTCTAAATTACCAGCGGTCTTTCAGCAGCTGAAATTCCCCGTTATTGCTTCGCCCTTGTTCATCATCAGCAATCCGAAATTGGTGATTGCCCAGTGCAAGGCTGGCGTGGTGGGTTCTATGCCAGCGCTCAATGCGCGTCCTGCGGAGCAACTCGAAGAGTGGCTAATTGAAATTACTGAAGCGCTAGAAGCACACAACCGTGCGCATCCTGACAAGCCTGCCGCACCTTATGCGATCAACCAAATCGTGCACAAGAGCAATGACCGGCTTGAGCACGACATGGCCATGTGTGTGAAATACAAGGTGCCGATCATCATCACTTCCTTGGGTGCGCGTGAAGATGTGAACGCTGCCGCCCACAGCTATGGTG
>JBAXNJ010000109.1:0-5739 GCA_037133815.1 Betaproteobacteria bacterium | reverse complement strand
GAAATGTCTTGCATGGTGGTGATGTTAGGTCTTTTTTAATTCTGCTTTAAAGTTCACGCTATGTCATTTTTAAAAAACGATAACAGCTTACCCACTGTGGTTGTCCTTGCTGCAGGACGCTCTGAGCGTTTCAAAGCGGCATCAGGCGGACATCACAAATTAGACACTATGTTGCAAGGGCGTAGCGTTTTAGAGCACACCCTCGCTAGTGTGCAAGCCACTGGGTTACCGTTTCATGTGGTGCGTGCGGTTGACGTTGCACATATAGAAAACGCCGGTATGGGAGACAGCATTGCAACTGGCGTAACCGCAACACAGAACTCTAATGGTTGGTTGATCTTGCCTGCTGACTTGCCACTGGTGCTTCCTAAAACTTTATTGGCATTAGCCCTAGAGTTGGCCTCGCATGAAGTGGTGGTGCCTGTGTACGAGAGCCAACGAGGCCACCCCGTAGGTTTTTCAGCGATATGTGGAGAGGCCTTGCGTAAAGTCTCTGGCGACCAAGGTGCTGCACGTGTGGTTGCGCAACACAAAGCGCATTTGGTACCTGTTGACGATATCGGATGTGTGTTGGATGTGGATACGCCAGAGCAGTTGGTGCAGGCTGAGCGAATACTTTTAGAGCGCAGATGAACGGCTTAGGTGTATAAAAGCCTAGTCAAGAACGGTTGGGTATGCCACACATAATTTCGTCAGAGGTGATCGCGTCAGAGTCATGCGCTATCTGCTGAGAGTTCTTCGCATGCGCTACATCCATATCGCGCGGTAATGGCACGGCATTTTTAACCGCTAGCACTTCGGCCATGATGCTGACTGCAATTTCAGCGGGCGTTTTACTACCAATGTAAATTCCGATGGGCCCTCGCAATCGCGCAAGGCTGTCATCGGTTTGCTCAAAGTGTTCTTTCATGCGTTGATGCCGCGCGGTATTGTTCCTGCGGGATCCAATTGCGCCTATATAAAACGCATCGGTCTCTAAAGCTTCAAGCAAAGCTAAGTCATCGAGTTTGGGGTCGTGGGTGAGTGCGATGACGCAACTGCGTCTGTCAGGTGTAAAAGCGCGCACCACGTCGTCGGGCATATCGGAATGCAATGCCACGCCTGCAACAGACCATGCACCCCGGTATTCCTCCCGAGGATCGCACACGGTCACTGCAAAGCCATTGAAGATGGCCATAGTTGCCAAGTACTCGGTCATTTGCCCAGCACCGATCAACAACATGCGGTACTCGGGACCGAAGGTATTGACCAATTTCTCAGCATCAATTTGCAAGTCTTGTGGAGAGGTACTGGCTTGCAAATGGCTCTCGCCAGTCGCCAATACAGTGACACGTTGTACCAGTTCGCCTTTTTCTAAGCGTTGCACCAGTTCTTCTAATTGCTCGTGCGCTGGATCGAACTCAAGCAGCAATTCCAAAGTGCCGCCACATGGCAAACCGAAACGGTGTGCTTCATCAGCAGTGATGCCGTATTTCACATGCTGCGGAGGGCCAGAAGGAATTTGCGAGAGGTCTGTAAATACTGTACCTCTTGAAGTTGATGTGTCTTTGCTACCAACTCGCGCCGCATGAGCATAGGCTTTGGTAAACCGATCAATCAAATCGTCTTCAATACATCCACCCGACACAGACCCCACCACACTACCGCTGTCGCACAACGCCATGATGGAGCCAACAGGACGGGGGGATGAACCCCAGGTGCGCACCACAGTGGCTAACAACGCACGGTGTCCCGACTTACGCCAATCGCGCAAGCTTCGCAATACCATGACGTCTAAGTTATCCATGGATTAACGGGCGATGAACCACACAGCACTAGCGGCAATCACGATGGCGAATGCCCAGACCCAAGTTGGTGTTGCGCCAGTTGCCTCATTGCTTTCGTTGTTGGCATCGGATGCAGTGCTTGCTTCTGCGCCACCACCATGGCGAGCTTGAAGTTGTCCTTCGAATCGGGTGAAGAAGTCTTCGGCCAATGTTTTAGCGACACCGTCGATCAAGCGCTGCCCAAGTTGCGCGATTTTTCCACCGACTTGTGAATGCACGGTGTAGTTCAACTCCACGCCACCGTCGACAGGTTTGAGTTCTACTTTGGACTCGCCTTTGCCAAAACCTGCGATACCGCCTTGCGCTTCAAACTGCAGTGCGTACGAATTGGGTGGCACGATGTCCATCAAACTGACCTTGCCAGTGAACTTGGCTGCAACAGGGCCGATCTTGATGGCCACGCCTACTGCGTAGACATTGGGTTCAGCGAGTTCAAATTTATCGCAACCTGGAATACAGGCTTTCAAAATGTCAGGGTCATTGAGCGCTTGCCAAGCCTGTTCTTGGGTGGCGTTCAAAACGCGGGAGCCTTGCATGTCCATGGGTCTGTCCTTGCTGATAAATGAAAAGTTATATTGAAAGTATCAAAAACTATGGTGGGTCACATTAGGTAATGGTCACATCCGGTTTTTTAGCAGTTGCGAAATAGCTTGCGCCAAATCTTCGAGTCGGGACAAATTATGGATCGCCAGCATGGCGTCGGCATGGCGGTGCAATTCCACCGCACCTCGCGCTAACGGAGCATACGCGTCGAAGCGTAAAAGCGGATTGAGCCAGATCAAACGGCGGCAGTGGAGTTTGAGCCATTGCAAATTTTTATTCAGGGTCTCGGGCGACCCTGTATCTAAGCCATCGCTGATCAACATGACTACCGTTCGCCTCCCGATAAGCAATCGTTTATGGTCGCATTGCAGTTCACCTAGTGCGTCGCCCAAGCGTGTACCCCCTGCAAAGTCGTCGACTGTGGCGTTGACGAGTTCGAGCATCTCGTCGCTGTCACGCAGTTTGAAAGCAGGGCGTAAATCGGACAAATGTGTGCCAAAGGCAAACACCGCGCGTGGAGATGAGCGTGTGGCTTGGTGCAAAAAAGCCAGCATCAAGCGGGCATAACGTTCCATAGAACCCGATACATCGACCAAGACCAACAAAGGCAAGGGCTGTGTCTTACGACGCAAGCGGGGCAAATGTAGCAACTCACCGCCAAAGCGTTGCGTGTCACGCAAAGCGCGCGACCAATCTAGTCGTTGGCCACGCGTATGGCTACCCACACGCCGACCCAAGATAGTGGGTAAGTCCAGTGGAACTTGCTTTGCTAAACGCTCGACCAATTGAAACTCGCTGGCGCTCAAGCTTTGAAAATCTGCATGGCGCAAACGTTCGCTGTCGCCCGCTGTCATGGCGGCGTCTAGGTCGAGTTCTATGTCTTTTTTCTTTTCAGTCTCAGCGGCTTTACGCACCGCGGTCAGCGCTTCTTGAACGCGCGCACGGCGTTTGGGTGGCGGCATGGCGCCCTCGGCTTTTGGCAACATTTGCGAGAGCAGCTTCTGAGCAATTTCTGGATTGCGAAAGTACGCGTCAAACAATTGCCCAAAGACCTCACGGTCTTGTGCGCGGCTAACAAACACGGCCTCTAGCGCGTGGCGCACATCGTCTTTGCGCGCAACGCCAACTTCTAGCAAAGAGGTGGTTGCCAGTGCCATGCGTGCGCTGTCCAACGGCACACCCGCACGGCGCAAGGCGCGGGCAAAGCCTGTGAGGTTGTCGGCCATCTTGCCGCTGCGTACGTCACCGAGTTGCATGACTTCTAACGGGGTTTAGGTAGTTTCTTCAGGCGTCAACAAGTCGTTGACCAGTGGCGCCAATGCCGCCACATCTTCGCGCTGCTTGAACAAGATGCCCGCGGTGTCGTGGATGACTTCGGGGTCCAACTCCAAGGTGTTGAGTGAGACCAAGGCTTTGGCCCATTCCACACTTTCTGCAATGCCAGGGCCGCGTTGAAACGCGCTGGCAAAAGGTTGGCTGCGCAAGCGCCCCACAAAGGTGGCAATCTGGTTGGCCAATGCTTCACCCGCTTCTGGCACTTGGGCGCGCACGATCGCGAGTTCGCGCTCGCGCTCGGGGTAATCCATCCAGTGGAAAAGGCAACGGCGTTTCACCGCGTCGTGCAAGTCACGCGTGCGGTTGCTGGTCAAAATGGTGACGGGCATGGCGGTGGCGCGTTGGGTGCCAAGTTCGGGGATGGTGACTTGGTATTCGCCTAAATATTCCAGAAGAAAAGCTTCAAAAGGCTCGTCTGCACGATCCACCTCGTCGATCAACAAGACCGCACCAGGGGCTGGCGCTTGCAAGGCCTGTAAGAGTGGTCGGCGGATCAAATATTTTTCTTGGTAGACCTCTTGCTCCACCGCATCGGTATCGGTGCGCGACTGCGCAGCACGCATGTGCAAGAGTTGCGCAGCGTGGTTCCATTCGTACAAGGCTTCGCGTTGCTCCATGCCGTCGTAGCACTGCAAACGGATGAGGGGACGCGCCAAGACTTTAGCCAAGGCTTTGGCAAGTTCGGTTTTACCGACGCCAGGCTCACCTTCTAGCAACAAAGGACGTTGCAGCCTAAGACTCAAAAAAACGGCGGTTGCTAGCCGCCGTTCTGCTTGGTAGCCCACGCCCGCTAAGGCGTGGATTACTTCGTCTATGGAATTTAGCAGCGGGCCTGCGCTCATCCGATCGCCTGTTGTACCGCGCGTTGGGTTTGTATTTTGATCAAGTGGGCGCGGTACGCCGCAGAGGCGTGCAAGTCGCCATTGAGGTTGCTGGCGTCAATACTCACGCCTTCTGCCGCCTGTGGCGTAAAGCTCTTGCTCAATGCGGCCTCAAGTCCTGCATGGCGAAACACGCCATTGCCAGCGCCAGTGACAGCCACATGCACACCGCTACCGGTATCAGCTACAAACACACCGACCAAGGCAAAGCGCGAAGCTGGTTGTTTGAACTTGGCATAGGCCGCGCGCTTAGGAATTGGAAAGCTGATGGCGGTGATGAGTTCGCCAGCCTCTAGTGCCGTGGCATACATACCTTGGAAGAACTTGTCTGCCGCAATCGTGCGTTGGTTGGTGTGGATGGTGGCACCTAAGGCCATCACAGCACTCGGGTAGCAAGCAGCAGGGTCGTTGTTGGCGACCGAGCCACCCATGGTGCCCATGGCGCGCACTTGCTTGTCGCCAATGCCAGCGGCCAGCGTTGCGAGTGCAGGGATGTGCTTTTTGACGTCGGCATTATTCTCGACATCTTGGTGGCGCACCATGGCACCGATCACGATGTTGTTGCCGTCTTTTTTGATGCCTTTGAGTTCGGCAATCTTGCCTAAATCAACCAGTTGTTCTGGTTGCATCAGGCGTTGCTTCATCGCGGCCAACATCGTTTGACCACCCGCCAATGCTTGGCCGCCGGCTTTGACGAGTTTGGCGGCGTCCGCTGTGGCGGAGGGGCGTTCGTAGGTAAATGCGTACATATCTGATTCCTTCTAATTTTGTTTAAACGTGGGCCGCCTGAATCGCTTCCCACACACGGTGGGGAGAGGCTGGCATATCCAAATCTTTGACGCCTAGCGGTGCCAATGCGTCAAGTACGGCATTGATAACCGCAGGTGGCGAGCCAATTGCACCGGCTTCGCCGCAACCTTTGGTGCCCAAAGGATTGTGGGTGCAAGGTGTGCAGACATGGCCAATCTTGAACTCTGGGAAATCGTCCGCACGTGGCATGGCGTAGTCCATGAACGAGCCTGTCAGCAACTGGCCGGTTTCGCGGTCGTACACGCAACGCTCCATCAAAGCTTGTCCGATACCTTGGACCAAACCACCGTGGACTTGGCCTTCGACAATCATCGGGTTGATGATGGTGCCAAAGTCGTCCACCG
>JBAXNJ010000108.1:0-5784 GCA_037133815.1 Betaproteobacteria bacterium | reverse complement strand
GGTGAAATTGAAAATAATCCAACTGCCATTACTAAGTTGATAAAACGTATGCAATGGGATGAACACCCCCACCTATAACGGCATCATTTGTGCCATAGTGTAGTTTCAACCAACACTAAACAAGACAGGCAAACCTACCTCCGACGCAAATTGTTCCACGCTTGGCTGAACGAGGGGTGTATTTGGCGTCAATTCGTCTCTCTCCCCATATATATTTTTAACCGCCAGCTTAGGAATGCATTTTTCGGGGCCCCACTCGAAAATCGAACGGTGATGCATGTTGTAGGGATTCTTCAGCGATGACGATTAGGGTTCAATAATTCGAACTCAGCAGGCTCTAAATCACGCAGGTATGGAGATGACAATTTTCCCCAAGTGAAGATTCGACTCCATGTAAATCTTGGCGGCGAGCAGTTGATCAAATGGGTATATTTTGTCGATGATCGGACGGATGCGACCATCAGCGAACATCGGCAAAATATCAGTCACAAAATCCGCTACGGTGTGGGCGCGCTGCTCAGGTGTGCGCAGTTTGTTTGACACACCAAATAACGTCAGCCGCTTAGAGTGAAGGGCCTCAATATCGATTTCACTTTTCATTTGACCATCGACGTATCCAACGGTCGCCAACCGGCCTTCAAAGGCGAGACTGCGTACACATTCAGTGAACATCGATCCCCCCACCGTGTTGACAACAAGATTGACACCCTTGCCTTGCGTAGCATCCATGACGTCATCGTAAAAATCGGCGTCACGGGTGCATAAACCGACATTTAGACCGAGTTCCTTCAGCCTTTTAATTTTGTCGGAGGACCCTGAAGTGCCGATCACCCGGGCTCCCAATGCCTTGGCGGTTTGTAATGCGGCTACACCTACACCGGATGAAATTCCGGTCACAAGCAAGCTTTCATTAGGTCCCAGTCGACCCTGCATGACGAGCATGTCGTACACCACCGCAAACGTCAACGGAGTGGCCGCAGCTTCCTGCCAAGACAGATTCGGTGGCACCAGCATGACATCACTGACATCCATCAAGGAGTACTCAGCAAAGGCGCCAATGCAGCGTCCCATAACTCGGGCACCAACTTTCATTTTTTTCACACCCGCACCGAGTTTCACCACCTCGCCTGATCCTTCACCACCCCCCACTTTGATGGTCATTGCTTTCGCATGCACTCCGTGTCCGACAATGAACTCCCCGCGATTTAAGCCGGCTGCATGTACGCGAATCAGTACCTGATTCGACCCTGGGTTTGGGACTGGCGTGTCACAAAGCTCGAGCGAAATAGAGTCACCTGATCTTTTAATTCCGTACGAGCGCATGTTGTTTCTTTCATTGGTTCTGATGTGATTAAAGTTAAGCGCGTGTTGCTGTACTTTTTATCAGTGACGTTAATTCTGCTGCATCCAGCATTTCCAATTTCCACAAACCATTCAACAATGATGCAGTAGCCTGCGTGCCCATAATCGGTTTAATTAATTCATGCGCTTTAGCATGAACTTCATCCCGAGACATCGCATTTTCCCAAGTGCCACGGACGCGCGGCGTGTGATGACGAAGCACTTCGCCGCTATTTAAAATCACCCGCACAATCGCTTGGCGCCCGCCCGACAGCTGAAGCTCAAGATTTGGGATGAGCTTAACGCGCGCGCGCAATGCCAATACGGCAGCATCGTTCATTCGTGAGACGTCATGCACTGACGAAAAAGTCAACTCCCGGTCGACGAGAAACAGCGCCAGTAAATGTTGCAGCGAGATATTCGGCATTAGTCGAGCTTCAACGATGAAAACCTCGTTAGCTTGAATCTCGACCTCAATCGCCGCGATTTGGCTGACATCTTTCGGGATCGATGCCAGCAACGCTTCAAGACTGTCTAGCGGCGCCTGAATCGGTGAACCGACGCACCACTTCTTAATGTCTGAGTGCAGAATTTCAGCCCCGAGCATGAACGGAGTTTCAAGCGTACGGCCATACTCCAAATTTCCGTAGGCTACAAGCAAGCCGCGCTCAGCGGCAATCACTTCTTCGCAACCGGTCCACTCATGCTGGCAAAGAAGGGCTACGAATAAAGCGTTTTTAGCGGCCATCGCGCCGAATACATAGGCTTTTTGAATATGGTCGGTATCGGACATCCAACATGACAGGCCCGAGACTTCATGGCCCAGATAGGAAAGCAGATGCTGGTTTTTCTGAGCATCAAAACCCAGTAGATATCCTGCCACTGCACCGCAACCAAACAGCGGGCCAAAGGCATGTGAAGCGTGACCGGCCATATTGAGCGGCATCGGGCCCAGTGCTTCAAGCATGCGTGCGCCAACGTCGTAACCTAGCGCAACAGCACGGATCACATCGCGACCAGACGCGCCCTGCATTTGCGCTAGCGCAAGTGCAGAAGGAATGATGCCGCAGCCCGGATGAAACTTGGCAGACGCGTGGGAATCATCAGTTTCATCCGCATGAGCCAACATCGCGTTGACCATTGCTGCGGCGTACGCGGGAAGCATGGTGTTGGTGCCAATCACTAACGCCTCTTCACGCCCGGTAAATGCAGGCACCACCGCGAGTGCCCGTATGCCTACATGCAGCGGGATGCCCGAGATCATGGCCGCCATCGTATCGACAATATGGTGCTTAGTCTTTTCAATGACGGCTTCACTCAGGGCCGCGCTGTGTGCGTTGGAGATAAACTGAATCAGATTGTCGGACGCAGCGGAATTTAGGGAGGGCAGCATGTTGTTGACGGTCATGAAGTAGAGCCTTATTTAGTGGGAGTCGGACGGGCCTAAGTGTTGTTTTTTGCCCCGCGTTAAAGCGGTGGGTCAATCATCTTTTGGGATGAGATATTTCACGAAGTAGAGGCCTTAGTCAAATCTAGTCATGTTGGAGCAACCGTCAACATCAGCATCTCATCAATATTTTTGACCGTTTCAAGATTGCGCAAACGGTCCAGTAAATGGTCGACTTGTGTCGCGGGTATCTTGGCGTATTCTTCTGCCATGGGACGGAACTTACGCTCCTGCTGTTCGTCGGTCATCAAGCGTTTGTAGTGTCCTAAGTGATGCGCCACCTTGGTGGTCAACGTCTGCCCGTTTGTCAATTCCACATGCAATACATTCAGAGGCACTTCTGGCCATGCTTTCTCGGACTCCTCTCCCACACTCACCGTGATCTTGGCCATGAGTGCTCTAGCATCAGGCTGTTTAAATAACTCCTCGTCATAGTGTCGTATTGCGAGCTCGCCGTGCATCAGAGCCATCGCCATCACAAATGGTAAAGAATGGTCAGCACTCTCTCGGGTATCCGGGCGCCAGGCTGATTTATCCGAGCCCATATGCTTAAAGCCCGATGGGAACGTTTCTAGGCGTATTTGTTTGACGTCCTCAAGACTGCTTATTTTGGGCTTCAGTTCAAGCGCCGCTTCAATCGCGCTTTGTGAAAAATAACCTGCCGGATAAGGCTTGACGCGTGCCGTCATGATGCGAAAGTCGGCACCCTTGCCCCCGTAACTAGGCATTTTGAAAGCACCTCCAGTAGCATTGAAGAATCCGTAAGGACCTTCAAAAATGTAGTTCGGTCCGGTCATTCCCTTGGCAGCGAGCATAGCGCAAAAAAGCCCGTTGCGAGACGCGTTGCCCACGGCACAACCTTTCCAGTGGGAGATTTGCCCAATCCGTATTTGCCCCAATGAAAGGTGAGACGAAATCGCTAGGCTGATAGCATGGGTCATCTGCTCTTTTGTGAGTCCGATAAGCCTAGACGCTAGAACTGCGGCGCTGATGACGCCATAAGTCGCTTGATCCCAAACCTGTCCGTGAGGCCCTTGCTGCATGGCTTCGCTGTCTGTGAGGCCGCATAGTATTTCGTAACCAAGCACCATACCAAGTATGACCGCTTTGCCATCACCGCGAGCGAGTTCCGCTGCTGCTAGGGCGGGCGCCAGCATGTCGCTCGGATGAGTCGTACCTTGCCCAGTGTAAGTATCGTTGTAGTCCAGATATCGGATCATGCTGCCGTTCGCAAAGGCAGCTAGATCAGGCGAAGTTTTATATCCACTGAACATGACTGTGGCGGGAAAATCTGAGCGCACGCCCTGAGCCATTGCCCTTGCGATAACCGCCGGAATGCTGGGCGCTGCACCCAGTGCGCACCCCACCGAGTCAAGTATCAGGTGCTTGGCTCGGACCACAACCTCTTTAGGTAAGTCGTCGTAAGTGAGGCCAACCGCGTAAGAGGCAATGCTGTCTACTAAGTGATCCATATTTTTCCTATTATTTCTATTATTTCTATTAGCGCCCTGCGCGATAGCGGCAGCCGAGTTGATCTATCGCCAGCTTATCTGTGTGAAGTTCTGCAATCAAGCATCCGACGCGCCGAGTGTTCCTTATTCCGGCTTGATGCCCCGAAGCTTGACCACTTCGGCCCATTTGGTAATTTCAGACTTTATGTAGGCCTCAAGCTCCTCAGGAGAGCTCGTCGTTGGCTCCATGCCCTGCGCGAGCAAAGTTTTCATAACCTCTGGATCCGCCATGACCTTGCGTATCTCAGTGTTCAGTCGTGCGACGATTTCCTTTGGTGTATGCGCTGGTACAACGAATGAATACCAGTTGCTTGCCTCGTACCCGGGTAAAAGCGCTTCGCTGATGGTTGGTACATCCGGCAGGCCTGGAAAGCGCTTCAGCGTTGTAACACCAAGCGCCATGAGTTTTCCAGCTTGGATCAGCGGCAAAACAGACGGCGCAGTTGCAAAGCTGAATTGAACGTGACCCGCAATCAAGTCAGCCACCGCGGGCCCGCCGCCTCTGTAAGCAACGTGGGTGATATCAACGCCACCTTTTAATGCGAAGAGCTCACCTGCCATGTGTGCCCCAGAGCCTTTGCCGGAGGAGCTGTAGTTGAGTATGCCGGGCTTGCTTTTCGCATAAGCTAAAAATTCCTTTATGGTTTTAGCGGGTACTGACGGATTAACGACCAGCACGTTGGTCACGTCTACCCCCCCAGTGATGGGTGAGAAATTACGAATAGGGTCGTAGGGAAGTGACTTGTAAAGGCTTGGGGCAAGGCCAAACGTTCTAATATCGGCAATGAGTACAGTATAGCCGTCGGGCGGCATGCGAGCAACATACTCCGCAGCAATCACACCACCACCACCACCACGATTCTCAATAACAACGGATTGACCGAAATTTTCGGAAAGCTTCTGACCAACAAGTCGCCCTAGAATGTCCGTCCCCCCTCCGGGTGCTGCAGGCACAATGAGTCGTATCGGCTTTGACGGGTACGCTGAGCTTTGAGCGAAAGCACTAAAGGACACTGCGGCAGCAGCCGTTGCGAGAAAGATCGCAGCAAGGTTTTTTCCCATGATTTTTCTCCGTGATTGAGGGAAAGTAAACAAGAAAGTGACTCCAGTGAGAGAATTCCGTCAATCCATGCCCAAGGGTAGGCCGGCAAGAAGCGGTCTGCGGTGTAGACGTCTACGACACGCCAGTCAGCCTGACCCCCTTCTGCGGCCATCTGGTTTTTCACCGGCTTGCTGCGTCGACGCCACTTCTTGGTCGCGAAGTGTGATTCCCTCAGCGCTTGAGCGTGTCGTAGTGGCCAGTATTTTTATTGACATTTGCCTTCACTTTATAAGCACCTTTAAAACGGGTAAATAATGGTTTTTACTTATGGCGGATTCAAGTACGAAGTGCAACGTTAACTAACCGCCAAAATGGCGCATGACCTCGGTTTGATCCAAAGCCATGACTCGCTTTGAATAATTCAAATGATCGTGCGAGCCTTG
>JBAXNJ010000107.1:0-5832 GCA_037133815.1 Betaproteobacteria bacterium | reverse complement strand
AAATAAATTCTTGGTGGGCTCTGCGCGGATCGAACACGCGACCAAAGGATTAAGAGTCCTCTGCTCTACCAACTGAGCTAAAAGCCCGAATGATTATTCTCACACATTTTTTCAAGCAAAATATGATCGAAAAAAAACTTACTTTTTGAATTAACGCAGATCTACTTTAGATGCTCGTCTTGACTGACCTGACGTCTCTTTTTTTTCTCCAAAGTCCAGTAGCGGCAAATTTGGAGTTTTGCTTTTGACCTTGTTGAAATTGCGTGTAGGGGACACGTAGATTTTCGTCTAAAGAATTGTTTTGTTTAAGACAGAGATCAATTCCATTCAGAGCTTGTTCAAGGGCATCTGACTTTGGGCTGAGGTATTGGGTTGAGGATTTCATAAAAGCCTTTTGAAACAGTATTTCCAATGTTAGGTTTAGTCAGACTCTTCCTGATGACGCACAACTGACCTAAAGGGACATGCGTATACACAATGACAGGACTGACGCTAAAAAGGCTTTTAAAAAGAGTTGAAAGTTCATGAATGTGTCATAAAAAACTTATACAAACTGCCTATTGGTTCAAATGTATGGTCGGTTAATACATTTAGATTAACACTTGATTTCTGAATTCGTAAAAGTTGCATATCCCAAAAGGAGGTTGCCAATGGACACGTCAGTTACTTCAGTAGAGGCGATGGCTCGAGAATTCGGTGAAACGCTTTTCCAGAGGGGATTTTCTAAAGGAATCTTCCAGGAGTTCAAGCTCTTTCAAACCACCGATGTCTTATTGGCAACTCGCGCCGTGATCGGCTTAGTTTTAAATGGTGAGCTTTTATTTCAATTTCAAGATTGCTTAATCATCAATGGAGTTGGTGACCAATTCTTTGTTCCAGCAAACACACATTACCAAGTCACAGCGGGCCGAGACGGCGCTCAATTTTTATACGCTAATCATTGCAATCCGGTAGCTGTCATCTATTGAAATTGAATCTTCCGAAGTGCCTACAGCTTGGCGCGAGGGGCAAAGAGTCTTGTAATTTCTTTTGGCATTGTCAAAAGCCTGTCACATAGCTTGCACACACTATGTTTGATAAATAACTATTTAGAGATCTTCGCCATGTCGCTTCTCATTCAAAAACTCGACAAACATTTCGCTAACGGCAAGCACGCTTTGCGTGACATTAATTTATCTATTGGTGACAGCGAAATGGTGGCACTCATTGGCGCATCTGGTTCTGGCAAATCTACTTTGCTTCGGATGGTGGCGGGCTTGTTAGAAGCTGACGCAACACCTGGCTCATTGATCGAAGTCAATGGTCTGTGCGTCCAACGCAATGGCCGCATTGCCAGCAATGTGCGCAGCATTCGTTCGCAAGTGGGCTTTGTGTTTCAACAGTTCAACTTGGTCGACCGCTTGCCCGTATTGATCAATGTATTAGTGGGGCGTTTGCATGCTATGCCTTGGTGGCGTGGCGTGATGGGCTTGTTCAATGCCCACGAACGGTCAATCGCACTTGAAGCCCTAGAGCGTGTGGGCATTCTTGACTGCCACGCCCAACGCGCCTCGACCTTGTCCGGTGGCCAGCAACAACGTGCAGCCATTGCACGCACCTTGGTGCAAGGCGTTAAGCTGGTGCTTGCCGACGAACCCATTGCATCCCTTGATCCCGAATCGTCACGCAAGGTGATGGAGATTTTGTCCACGATCCAACGCGAAGATGGTCGCACCGTAATGGTGTCGCTCCACCAAGTGGACATGGCCATACGCTATTGCCCCCGCATCATTGCCTTGAACCAAGGCCAAGTGGTGTACGACGGACCTTCCGCGAATCTCACGCCCACGTTGTTACGTGACTTGTACGGCATGGAAGCCGATGAGTTTTTGAGTGGCGGCGAATTGCTTGCCTCTTCACCTAAACAGTACCCTTCGCCCACCTTGGCTTGGTCCAACTCCGTTGCGCAAGTAGCTTGATTTTTTTTCTTGTTTTTTTTCAACACCTTTGGAGTTTTTAACAATGTTTAAGAAAACCCTCTTCGCCTTTGCATTAGGCCTGAGCATCACCAGTGCCTTGGCGCAAGACATCAACTTCGGCATCATTTCGACCGAAGCCACACAAAACTTGAAAGCCGACTGGCAGCCTCTGCTCGACGACATGGAAAAGCAAACTGGTCTGAAGGTTAAGGCGTTTTTTGCCCCTGACTACGCCGGCATCATCGAAGGCATGCGCTTCAACAAAGTGCAAATCGCTTGGATGGGTAACAAATCAGCCATGGAAGCGGTGGACCGCTCCAACGCTGAAGTGTTCGCCCAGATGGTCAATGCCGATGGCACACAAGGCTACTACTCGCACCTGATCGTGCACAAAGACAGCCCCTTGAGCAACCTGAACGACATGTTCAGCAACGCTAAAAATCTGAGCTTTGGCAACGGTGACCCTAACTCTACATCCGGCTTCTTGGTACCTGGCTTCTATGTGTTTGCACAAAATAAAGTGGATGCAAAGTCCGCTTTCAAAGTGGTGCGCAGCGCTAACCACGAAACCAACGCCTTGGCGGTAGCCAACAAGCAAGTAGACGTGGCCACCAACAACAGCGAAAACCTGGACAAGCTCAAAGAGCGCCAGCCAGAAAAAGTCAAAGATATCAAGATCATCTGGACATCACCTTTGATTCCTCTGGACCCCATGGTCATGAGCAAGAGCTTGCCTGAAGCCACCAAAGCCAAGATCAAGACCTTCTTCTACAACTACGCCAAGACCGACGCACGCGAAAAAGAGATCGTCATGAAGATCTCTAAGTTGTCCGGCTTCAAGGTGTCCACCAACGATCAACTTAAGCCAATCCGCCAGTTGGAACTGTTCAGCCAACGTAACAAGGTCGACTCTGACACCACCATGTCTGACTCCGAGAAGAAAACCAAATTGGCAGAAGTCGACCAAAAATTGGCTGCATTGAAGTAATTTCTCTTCGACAGATCCGCCGGCTTCTTCCTGCGCTGCGCGTGCAAGAAGAAGCCGTCTTTACTTTGAGTGAAGTCCCTATGTCCCGAATTACCCATCCACCCTTACACGCACTGGCTCACACGGCTGGTACGAAGAGAAGCCTTACTTGGTATTTGACTTGGGGTTTCATCGTTGTGTTGTTGGCAGCCTCTTGGCAAGGGGCTGACATGCGTCCAGTCGAATTGTTTCGCGATTCCAGCAACATGGCCAGCTATGCGGCTGACTTCTTTCCGCCCAACTTTCGCCAATGGCGGCTCTATGTAGAAGAAATGGTCATCACCCTGCAAATTGCTTTGTGGGGCACTGCCTTGGCCGTCATCACCGCCGTGCCCATGGCCTTGCTGGCTTCATCCAACATCGTGCCTTGGTGGGTGTATCAACCCGTACGCCGTTTGATGGATGCTTGTCGCGCCATCAACGAAATGGTGTTTGCCATGTTGTTTGTGGTGGCGGTGGGCCTGGGGCCGTTTGCGGGCGTGTTGGCCTTGTGGATTCACACCTCGGGCGTGTTGGCCAAGCTGTTTTCTGAAGCGGTTGAGGCGATTGATCCTCAGCCTGTGGAAGGCATCCGTTCGACTGGCGCTTCTGCCATGCACGAAATTGTGTATGGCGTCATCCCGCAGGTGATTCCTCTATGGACTTCATTCACGCTCTACCGTTTTGAATCTAATATTCGTTCCGCTTCAGTGGTAGGCATGGTGGGTGCGGGTGGCATTGGTGTGGTGCTGTGGGAAATCATCCGTGGCTTCCAGTACGCCGAAACCTGTGCGGTGATGATCATCATCATCCTGAGCGTGAGCGTGATTGACTTGGTGTCTGCGCGTATTCGTCAGCATTTTGTCTGATGGAATTTATGTCCCGACTTTTCTATATGACGGATGTTTTAAAAAGTCTTTTCCCCTCTTATTACAAAACACGCATACCTTCACGCCATACTGACTTCACGACCCCGTGGCGTTTACCGTCTGGCAAATCAACCAATCTGACCTGAATCAAATCTGCCCGCAGACCCGTGGCTATTTGTCCTCTGTCATTTAACCCAGTGGCTTTAGCCGCATGGTGACTAACCATCGAAACTGCATGGGGTAAGTCTAAAATTTCGTCGTCTACCAAACGAACTACGGCGCTGAGCAAACTGCCTGGAACGTAGTCTGAAGAAAGAATGTCTAACAAACCATGACGCGCTAAATCAGACGCAGAGACATTGCCCGAATGCGAGCCCCCGCGCACTACATTGGGCCCGCCCATAACAGTCAGCATGCCGTGCGCATGCGCAGTTTGAGCAGCTAGCAAGGTTGTGGGAAATTCAGACATTTTGGCCCCCTCGTTGTGCGCTTGTGTAACGTGTGCGGCCGTAGTGTCGTCATGGCTGGCCAAGGCAATGCCATGGTTTTTGCAATAGTCAACAAAGAATTGACGATGTGGCTGTGCATAACGTGCTTGTAGTTCTTCAGCCAACTGTATTTGCCTCTCAAATTTCTCGTTAGACCAGCCTTTTTTGCCCGTGTAATAAATGCGCGCAACCTCGATGTTTTCCCATTGGCGTTGCCCTGGCGTATGGTCCATCAAAGAAATCAAAGACAAACGTGGATGGCCTTGAAAAGGCTCGAACAAGTCAATCGTGTTGGGTGCGGGTAATTCGCAGCGTACGTGGATATGATGGTCAGCACGTAACAGGTCTTTCTGGCTACATGTTTCTAGAGTGTCGAGTACAGCGTCCCAGGTGCTGCCGCGCAGACTGTCCGGATCTCCATCGCCCACACCTAATGCATCAAACACGGTGGTGATACCCGCTGCTGCAATTTCAGCGTCATGCGCAAGCAAGGCGGGCATTTCTGCCCATTGCACTTTGGGGCGTGGCATCAAATGGCGTTCAAAGTTGTCGGTATGAATTTCGACAAAACCGGGCATCAAATAATCACCCTGCATATCACAGCCACTGGTATGGGTAGTTTTACCTTGGTCTACAGATTGGATTTTTCCGTCTTGAATGCAAACGCTTCCATCCACTACCTCATCGGCTAAGACCAACCGTGCATTTTTAAAAACAGTGGGGCTCATTCAGCGCTCCTAAATTGCGTAACATCAATATGGCGGGTGGCAACCGCTTTACCCACATGGGCATCATGAAAAATTCCTACCAAGGCCGCACCACGGGCTAAAGCCTCATGTATCAAGTCGATCACAGTCCGCGTATTGGCGGCATCGAGGGAGGCGGTTGGTTCGTCAAGCAACAAAATAGGCCGCGGTTTGATCATGTTGCGCGCAATATTGATGCGCTGTTGCTCGCCACCAGAAAAGGTGGCGGGGGGTAATTCCCATAGCCTTTCAGGTATGCGCAAGCGTGTTAGTAATATTCGCGCTAGTTCACGAGCTTCCTCAATTGCTGAAATATCTTGTGAAGCATCTTCCATCAATGGCTCTGCAACAACGTCAAGAGCAGAGACTCTTGGTATCACTCTTAAAAATTGACTCACATAGCCTACTGAGTCTTGACGCATACGAATGAGTTCTCTAGGGTCTGCTTTAGTTAGTTCGAGCACACTGCCGTCTGCTTGGCGAACTTCAATTTCTCCACTGGTAGCTCGGTAGTTGGCATAGATGAGCTTAAGTAGTGTGCTTTTACCCATACCAGATGGGCCGTCAAGCACAACACATTCACCGGCTGAAACGCTCATATCTAAATTGTTTAGAACGTTAAGTTGAACGCCATGCTGGTGGTGAAGTGTGAATTGCTTAGTTACCTTCTTCAATTGAAGCATCATCTGTTTACTTTCAATTTCAAGGTTGTAATACCGAAGACACCAAGAGTTGGGTGTAAGGGTGTTGGGGGTCGTCCAATAC
>JBAXNJ010000106.1:0-5844 GCA_037133815.1 Betaproteobacteria bacterium | reverse complement strand
TTTTGGCAGACACCATACATGTGGAACGATCCCGAACAACATTGAAGGATTGGGCGGGACTACCCGCATCTTTGATTGACTATGTGCAATTTTGTGATGCGCCTGCAGGTGTTCCTGACACCTTAGAGGAAATTTTGCGGCAAGCCCGATATGAAAGGCTATTACCAGGGGAGGGAGGTATCGACCTCATAGGCTTTTTGCGCCACTTGCCTGTAGGCCGACCGATTGCTGTGGAATGTTGGCACCATCTGCGAACACCTGCGTTAGGTTTTGAAGCTTGGGCGCGCCAAGCACTACAAGCTACACAACATCTGGTTCATAGTTTTTCACACTGAAAGTGTTTATGACAAAAAAAATATTTATTCTCAATGGTCCTAATCTCAATCGACTCGGAAAACGCGAGCCCCATATTTATGGCACAGAGTCCTTAGCAGACGTCAAAAAACGATGCTCTACGCATGCTAAATCGTTAGGTCTCAAATTGGAGTTTCGGCAAACCAATTTCGAAGGAGTACTGGTTGAAAGCGTGCATGATGCGATAGATTCAGCCGACGGCATCATCATTAACCCGGCAGGTTTAACTTTCACATCGATTCCTTTGATGGACTCGCTAAAAATGTTTGACGGCCCTAAGATTGAGTTACATATTAGTAATGTGCACACCCGAGAAGCTATCTATCACAACTCCCTGATTTCACGTGTATCTACAGCAGTGATGGCTGGTTTTGGGACGGACGGATACCTTATGGCGTTGACTTGGATGTCCATGAAATTAGCAAAGACTTGAAATCACATATGCAGAAATACAGAATTGCCATCATTGGCGCAGGAACTATAGGTCGAACACATATCGAAGCCGCTATGAAGAACCCTGCGGTTGATATTGTGGGAGTAGCCGAGCCACATGAAGCAGGAAAATCTTGGGTGCAAAGGCATCAAATTCCTTGGTTTGCTAGCCATGGTGATTTGCTTGATAAAGTCAAGCTTGACGGGGTGATCATTGCCACACCTAATGATGCGCATGCCAATATTGCGCTAGATTGTCTGGGTAGCGGTGCGGCAGTTCTTGTCGAAAAACCTATTGCCGATACGCTTGCGAATGCCCGCAGTATTTGTGATGCAGCGCAAGCCAAAGGTTTACCAGCATTGGTGGGGCATCAGCGGCGCCATAACCCCATCATGCAGCAAGCTAAATCCATTGTGGAATCAGGCGTGCTTGGAAAGCCTGTCAGCATGACGGCCATGTGTACTTGGTACAAGGATGACGACTATTTCAAAGCGGCGTGGCGTCGTCAATCAGGTGGTGGCCCTGTTCTCATTAATCTGATACACGATATCGATTTGATGCGGTTTTTGTATGGAGACATCGCTAGCTTGCAAGCCATGACGTCTAACGCCATTCGCGGTCATGAAGTCGAAGATACCGCTGTGTTGATGATGCGCTTTGTCAATGGCGCACTTGGAACCGTTACCGTGTCAGATACGACGGTATCGCCATGGAATTACGATTTATCCGCTCGGGAAACCGATAGATTTCCACAACAAGACATCAACTCCCATTTTTTCTCTGGAACGCATGGTTCATTGACTTTACCCAAATTGGAAGTGTGGAGTTATAAAGACCAACGCCATTGGGAAAAGCCGATCAGCGTGATGCGGACTGAACCGATGCGCGCCTCGCCTTATGAAGCGCAACTGAATAACTTCTTGGCAGTTATCGCTGGCAAAGAAAAACCTGTTTGCTCTGCCTTAGATGGGTTGCGTGCGTTGGAGGCTGCACTGGCTGTTCGAGAGTCTGCTGCCAGCGGGCGGGCAGTGCAACTCACTAGCAGTTAAGTTTTCGACATAAATTAATTAACCTTTAAGCGAGCGCGTGCCATTGCATGTTTAGCGGCTAAATAGCCAAACGTCACACCAGGCCCAATCGTTATTCCGGGAGCAGGGTATACGCCGCCCATGATGGAGTGCATGTCGTTGCCGCATGCATAAAGACCATCAATAGCATGACCATTGGTATGCATGACTCTTGCATCGCAGTCGGTAACCAAACCAGTGGCGGCTCCAATATCTCCTGGGTAAAGGGCAATTGCATAAAAAGGTCCTTGACGTAAAGCCCCGAGGCAAGGGTTGAGGCCCGTCCAAGTTGCGTCACCGTTAGCGCGTTGGTAATCTGTAGTGCCGCGTTGGAAGTCGTCGTCCACGCCTTTGTCAGCGAATTGATTGAATCTTTTAACGGTGGCTTTGAGCGTTTCTTCTGGGACCTTAAGTTGCTGCGCCAGTTCCAATAATGTTGCGCCTTGCTTCAGATAGCCGTCCGCAAGAAAAGGGGCTAAACCTTTTCCGCCTGGGCGAATCATTCCAAGGCCATAGCGCTTAAGTGCGCCTGCATCACATATCAGCCATGTAGGAATGCTAGGTGTCTTTTGGTTGTGCTCTTGCATTGCGATACCAAACAAATGGTAGGAGGTGGATTCGTTTACATAGCGCTCGCCTTGGCTATCGACGGTGAGCATGCCTGGTTTGCCTCTGTCCATCACAAAGTGAGGAAAGGCGGCGGTAGTTCCATCTGCGCGTTGACGAATAGACACTGGCGCCCAGAAAGCATGGGTTAATCCACCAGTGCCCAGTTGGCCACCCGCTTGCAGGGCTAAATCTTGCGCGCTACCCGTGTTGCCTGGGCCTGCGGGACACCAAGACTCGTTGACGCCAGGGAGCATGACAGATCGACGCGTGGGATGGCGATTGAACCCACCACTTGCCATCACTACCCCGCCCTTGCTGCGAAGTGTGCGTTGAATTTTTTCTCCGTTATGTAATGTTTGTTGTAGCACTACGCCTTCAATAGCATTGCCGTTTTGTAGCAGTTGCGTGACTTCTGTTTGTGTCACAAGCAGTCCTTTACGTAAGATGTAGCTATAGAGCATGCGCGCAATCATGGCGTTACCCATCACCAAGCGGGTGCTTCTGGGGTGGATCATCTTGTCTAGAAAGTGTCGAGCGATGATCCGCACGCTATAGCTAAATGATGCCCATGTCTCGGTTAAACGCAGTAGATGGAAGATGTCATCGCGGTCGACCATCATTCCTCCGAGTACCGTGAATTCAGGGATTGGATTGCGAACCAATGGCAGATTGGGGCCCAGTAATTTGCCATCAAAAGGTTGCGGTTCAATGGCACGTCCCTTGAGAACGGAGCCTTCTAGTTCTGAAAGATAGTCTGGATGAAGAGGACGGACTTGGAACTGCAATGCGGTGTGCTCTTCTAATTTGGCGATGGCGTGGGGACCGTTGTCGATAAAAGCCTGCCGCAGCATTGGATCAGAGCGATCACCTACTGCGTTATTTAAGAAAGTAGCGACACGCTCCGGCGTATCGTCAGGGTTTACTTGCAAGCCCCGTTTTGTGCCCGGGATCCAACTGCTCGACGCAGACAAAGCGGTAGTGCCACCGACGTGGGCCATGCGCTCTACCAAAACAACTTTTGCTCCATCTATTACCGCATTCAGGGCTGCAGAAAAACCTGCACCACCAGAGCCAATAACCACAAGATCGACCGTTTCTTCGTCTTCGAATTGCGCGAGATGGGTATTGATACGTTGTGTGAGAGTGGAGAGCATTTGGGTCATAACAAAGTTTCTTTCAACAGGCCTCTAACAAGAACTGCACCATGAGTTCGCGGACTTGCACGAACATGTCTGTACCAGTCGTGGTGTTGCATCCTTTTGCTCGTGCATGCCAACCTGTTTGTGCGGCACTGTGACGATGATGCCGTCGACATTACGAGCTAAAGAAACGCCTTCAAACCACTGTTTGAGATCTTTGGTGGGTACTTGTGCGGGGAAACAAACGGCATCTTTGCCATGTTGCTCAAAAGCTTGGGTTACGCCAAAGGGTGACTTTACTTGGGCAATGGGGTCGCCGACGATGATCTTAACGCGCGTGGCGCCGCTGAAGTTTTCGAACATGTGGGGCAGGGGTGCAGTCAAAGAATATGATGCAGTTTACTAAGGCATTTCGCCGTCAAATAGAGGCCCTGCACATTTGATGACCTAGAGGGTGGTCATCATTGCAATGCCGACCCCAGTCTCGTCATTGAAATAATTTTTTTAAGAGTAACTTACATGCGTACCTATTCACTCGCTTACCTAACTGCAAATGCTTCACCGGTTGTTGATGCGGTAGGCATTGCCGCTGAATTGGGGTATGGATATGTCGGTTTGCGTTTAATGCCTAATGGGCCAGGCGCAGCATGCCAAAGTTTTATTGATGCCCCAACTTTGCAGCGTGAAACGCTGGCAATAATGGCTGATACAGGTATTCAAGTGTTTGACCTTGAGATCATTCGGATTGGTGAAACTTTTGAACCCGTCGTCTATCGCCCTTTACTAGAAGCTGGCGCCGCACTCAAAGCGCGCGCAGTGCTGGTGGCGGCGGATGACTCGGATGAACAACGTCTTGCACAGAACTTTGCGGGCCTCTGTGAATTCATGCAACCCTATGGTTTGACAGCAGACCTTGAATTCATGCCCTGGACGGGTGTGAAAAATGCAGAAGCCGCTTTGCGAGTGGTGAGGCTTGCAGGTATGCCAAAGAACGCGGGTATCTTGGTAGATGCCTTGCACTTTGGCCGATCAACTTCTAGCTTGGCTGATATCGCCGCTATTCCTTGTGAACTACTGCATTACGCGCAAATGTGTGATGCAAAGGCAGGGCTTCACTTCTCAACTGAAGAACTGATACACACAGCGCGGCTAGAGCGTCAGTTGCCAGGTGAGGGCACGATCGACTTACAAGGCTTATTTGACACCTTGCCCAAAGATTTACCCATCAGCGTGGAGATACCAGATATGAAACGATCAAAAGCTATGGGCGATAAAGCCTGGTCGAAATTAGCTTTGGACGCAACGCGAAAGGTCTTAGGCGATGTGTGACGATTTTTGTTCTAAGACGGATCGAGGTTTTGTTTCATATTAGAGGACGCATACTTTGCGCAACTTCGCGTAAAACCGGTAAAACCCGGTTCACAGCGTCTTTGGCGGTCTCCAGTTGAATCGGCATGCTAACGGTCAGTGCGCCTTGGACATTTCCTTTATGGTCACGCAAAGGAACTGCGACACCACGGTAGGCCAGATCGAGTTGCTGCTCAGACAACGCCCAGTCTTGAGCGCGGATGCGCGCGAGTTCCGCGCGCATGCGCTTAGGGTCGGTAATAGTGTGCGAGGTAAAAGCTTTGAGTTCATGGGTGGTCAGCCAATTCTCAACCGCTTTTTCACCCAGCAAGGCCAACAACAAAACACCGGCTGAAGTGACATGGCAAGGTACACGAGCCCCTAATGCAAAGCTTGTGTTCATGCTGCGGTTTTGTCCGTTACGTGCGATGTATACCAAGTCGAACCCATCCAACACCGCAACAAACGAAATCTCTTGTGTCCCCATCGCCAAACGTTGCAGGGAAGGCTGCACGATGCGTGGCAAGCGTGCGGATTCCAAATAAGACTGGCCCAGACGCATGACTTTTGGGGTGAGCCAAAACAACTTGCCGTCCGTCATCACATATTCGAGATGCAATAAGGTAAGCAAATAACGACGCGCTGCAGTGCGCGTTAGCCCACAACGTTGGCCTGCTTGCGTAGCAGTCAGTCGGGGGTTGTGTTCATCAAAGGTTTGTAAAATCGCCAAGCCTTGTCTAAAAAATAAACCCATACATGACCGACTTTTTACAACTCTTTTTCAGTGGTCTTGCCACTGGAAGTATTTATGCATTAGCCGCCCTCGGGTTTACCTTGCTATGGCAAGCCTCGGGCACGATTAACTTCGCCCAAGGCGAGTTTGTGATGTTGCCTG
>JBAXNJ010000105.1:0-5889 GCA_037133815.1 Betaproteobacteria bacterium | reverse complement strand
ATGGTGCTGGCATCAAAAGCAGGGTCAAACTGCTTGGCAATATAGGTCACCGCATGGACAAAGCCGTCTACCCGCAAGCCCATCACCTTGATCGGGAATTGGCAGGGGTATTCAATCAGCGATTCTTGGGCTGGGGCGGTCATTGGGGGTGAATTATCCCCTTGGCGCTGATTTTTGGAAGGTATATGGGTTTACACGTATACTCATAGGCTTTGTAGGATCAAATGTAAGGCTATGCGCGTTAACCCCATATTGTCTTTATGGCGTGTTGTGGGTGCGCAAGCACTAGTTGGAGTTTTGGTAGCGCTGGTTGCAGGGTATCTTTTTGGGCAGAAGTCCATCGGGTATTCAGCCCTTTATGGCGCCATGGCAGTTTGTCTGCCTTCCGCGGTTTTCGCCAGAGGCCTGTCAAGTCGGGTCAGTTCGGCAAATCCAGGTTCTGCTGTGGTGGGTTTTTTCGTGTGGGAGATGGCCAAAGTCGGCCTCACAGTAGCGATGCTATTTGCCGCTCCCCACATAGTGACGGATTTAAGTTGGCCCGCCATGTTGGTGGGCCTGGTAGTGACGATGAAGGTGTATTGGTTGGCACTTGGCATGCGCCGGGTTTTTTACCGATAGGCCCAACTTAAAAAGAGTGAAAGCATGTCTGTTGAGTCTTTAGCGCAAGGTCCCACCGCAGGTGAATACATCGGTCATCACCTCACGCATTTGCAAAACAAGCAAATGTCTGGCGTGATCGATTTCTCTGTCTACAACATCGACTCTATTTTCTGGTCTGTTTTCTTGGGCGTTTTAGCATGTTTTTTCCTTTGGCGTGCTGCCAAAGGCGCTACGGCCCACGCTCCTGGTCGTTTTCAAGCGGCGGTTGAAATCTTGGTGGAGATGGTCGATAACCAAGCCAAGGGTATCGTGCACAACGCGAACAGCCGCAAATTGGTCGCCCCTTTGGCACTCACCGTCTTTATCTGGATCTTCTTGCTCAACGCCATGGACTTGTTCCCTGTCGATTTATTCCCCGTGATTTGGGAAACCATTTACGGAGCCATGGGCGGAGACACCCACCACGCTTATATGCGCGTCGTGCCTTCGGCCGACTTGTCGACCACGCTGGGCATGTCAACTTCCGTCTTGTTGGTGTGCGTGTTCTACAACATCAAAATCAAAGGCGTGGGCGGCTGGGTGCATGAGTTGTTTTGCGCACCTTTTGGCGCCCATCCCCTCTTGTGGCCCGTCAATTTCCTCATGCAAATGATTGAATTCGCCGCCAAAACCGTGTCTCACGGCATGCGACTGTTCGGCAATATGTACGCGGGTGAACTCGTCTTCATGCTGATTGCCTTGATGGGCAGTTATGCCGCCATGTCTTTGCCAGGCGTGTTGTTGCCCATAGGCCACATCCTTCCCGGCTCTATTTGGGCCATCTTCCACATCATGATCATCACCTTACAGGCGTTCATTTTCATGATGTTGACCTTGGTCTACATCGGTCAAGCGCACGACGCGCATTGAGTTTTCTTTTTAACCTTTCTCAAACATCCATTCTTAGGAGTCACAAATGGAACACGTACTCGGTTATGTCGCACTCGCCTCCGGCCTCATTATTGGCTTGGGCGCTGTTGGTGCTTGTATCGGTATCGGCATCATGGGTAGCAAATACCTCGAAGCTGCTGCCCGTCAACCAGAGTTGATGAACGAACTGCAAACCAAGATGTTCTTGTTGGCTGGTTTGATCGACGCCGCTTTCTTGATTGGCGTGGGTATCGCCATGATGTTTGCGTTCGCAAACCCCTTCGTCTTGAAGTAATCCCGCAACGTCCATAAGAAAGGTGTTGCCGTGAGCATCAATGCAACCCTGTTCGTCCAGATGATCGTTTTTGCGATTCTGGTGTGGTTCACGATGAAATTCGTGTGGCCCCCTATCGCAAACGCCCTTGACGAGCGCGCCGAAAAAATCTCCCATGGTCTGGCTGCTGCCGAGCACGCCAAGATTGAGCTTTCCAATGCCCATAAAGAGGTGGAACTCAAGCTTGCTGCGACGAAAAATGAGTCCACCACCTTGTTGGCGGATGCCGAGCGTCGAGCCCAGCACTTGATCGACGAAGCCAAGACCCGCGCCACCGAAGAAGCCAACAAAATTGTGGCTGCTGCACGCGTTGAGGCTGAACAAGAAACGGTAAAGGCCCGCGAACATTTGCGTGAGCAAGTCGCTGCATTGGCTGTCAAAGGCGCGGAACAAATTCTGCGCAAAGAAGTCAACGCCAGCGTCCATGCCGACTTGTTAAGTCGCCTAAAGACTGAGCTGTAAGAGAAGCGCTATGGCCGAACTCGCCACCATCGCCAGACCTTACGCGGAAGCCCTTTTCCAAGCGACTAAGAACGACTTGCAGGCAACTGCCGGTTGGCTCGACGAGCTTGCAGCTATTGCTGGCAATGCGCAGTTGTTGCAGTTTGCTTCTAACCCCAAGGCCACTTCTGAGCAAATCATGGGTGTGGTCAAAGGTGTAGCCAAGTCCCAACTATCCGCCGCCGCAGACAACTTTCTGCGCGCCGTGATTGATAACGGCCGTTTGAGCGCTTTGCCAGAAATGGCGGCGCAATACCGTGAGCATGTGAATGCGCAAAGCGGCTCCTCCGATGCGGTGGTGTACAGCGCTTTTGAAATCGCGCCTGCGGCTTTGGCCGATGTGACGGCGTTGTTGCAAAAGCGTTTTGGACGCACCTTGCACGTCAAAGTCGAAATCGAACCAGAACTCATTGGTGGAATTCGCGTAGTGGTGGGCGACGAGGTGTTAGACACCTCTGTCAAAGCCCGTTTGGATCAAATGAAAGTCGCGTTAATTGCCTGAGCCGCCGGCTCACCAGCAGTTAGCACATACAAGAAAGAAGGAAAGAGTCATGCAACTCAATCCAGCAGAAATCTCTGAACTGATCAAGAGCCGTATCGAAGGTTTGGCCAATGACGCCAATATTCGTAACCAAGGCACCGTGATTTCGGTGACCGACGGTATCGTCCGCATCCACGGCTTGTCCGACGTGATGCAAGGTGAAATGTTGGAGTTCCCCAACAACACCTTTGGCCTCGCTTTGAACCTCGAGCGTGACTCGGTCGGTTCTGTGATCTTGGGTGAATACGAGCACATCTCCGAAGGTGATGTGGTCAAGTGCACCGGTCGCATTTTGGAAGTGCCCGTCGGCCCTGAATTGATTGGCCGTGTAGTCAACGCTTTGGGTCAACCGATCGACGGCAAAGGCCCAATCAACGCCAAGATGACCGACGTGATCGAAAAAGTGGCGCCTGGTGTGATTGCCCGTGAATCCGTTAGCCAACCGATGCAAACCGGTTTGAAGTCGATTGACTCCATGGTGCCTGTGGGCCGTGGCCAGCGCGAATTGATCATTGGTGACCGTCAAACAGGTAAGACCGCTGTTGCGATCGACGCCATCATCAACCAAAAAGGTCAGAACATGACCTGCGTTTACGTGGCGATTGGCCAAAAAGCCTCTTCCATCAAAAACGTAGTGCGCGCTTTGGAACAAGCTGGCGCGATGGACTACACGATTGTGGTGGCCGCATCGGCTTCTGAATCTGCAGCGATGCAATATGTTGCCGCCTACTCTGGTTGCACGATGGGTGAATACTTCCGCGACCGCGGCGAAGACGCCTTGATTGTGTATGACGATTTGTCTAAGCAAGCTGTGGCTTACCGCCAAGTGTCTTTGCTGTTGCGCCGCCCACCAGGCCGCGAAGCCTATCCTGGCGACGTGTTCTATCTACACAGCCGTTTGCTCGAGCGCGCCGCCCGTGTCAATGCCGACTACGTCGAGCATTTCACCAAAGGCGCTGTCAAAGGCAAAACGGGTTCATTGACCGCATTGCCGATCATTGAAACCCAAGCCGGTGACGTGTCTGCCTTCGTGCCAACCAACGTGATTTCGATCACCGACGGCCAGATCTTCTTGGAAACCTCGTTATTCAACGCCGGTATCCGACCTGCGATTAACGCTGGTATCTCGGTGTCTCGCGTCGGCGGCGCAGCGCAAACCAAACTGATCAAAAACTTGTCAGGCGGTATCCGTACCGACTTGGCACAGTACCGTGAATTGGCGGCGTTCGCGCAGTTCGCGTCTGACCTTGATGAGGCGACCCGAAAACAACTCGACCGCGGTGCGCGCGTCACTGAATTGCTCAAGCAAGCCCAATACAGCCCACAACCCATCAGCTTGATGGGCGCCACGCTGTTCGCGGTAAACAAGGGTTTCTTGGATGACATCGAAGTCAAACAAGTTCTGCACTTTGAAACCGAAATGCATGCTTATCTCAAGCACAAGCATGCAGCCTTGTTGGCTAAATTAGAAGCCGACAAAGCCCTGGACAAAGATGCTGAGGCCGAACTGACCGCTGCCCTAGGCGCGTTCAAGAAGACCTTTGCTTAATTCCTACCTGACCACACAAGGAGCCTCGAATGGCAGCAGGTAAGGAAATACGCGGCAAGATCAAATCGGTGGAAAACACCAAGAAGATCACCAAAGCCATGGAAATGGTGGCTGCGTCCAAAATGCGTAAAGCGCAAGACCGCATGCGTGCGGCACGTCCCTACAGCGAAAAAATTCGCCATGTGGCCGCCAACTTGGGCAAGGCCAATCCAGAGTACGTGCATCCTTTCATGGAAATCAATGACTCCAAGGGCGCGGGCTTTATCGTTGTCACCACCGACAAAGGTTTGTGTGGCGGCTTGAACACCAACATCTTGCGCATGTTTTCGCACAAACTGCGCGACTTGCAAGCACAAGGCAAGACGGCGCACGCTGTCGCCATCGGTAACAAAGGCTTAGGCTTTTTAAATCGTTCCGGTGTCAAGGTCGTCTCGCAAGCCACCTTGCTCGGCGATACCCCGCACTTAGACAAGCTCATCGGCCCCGTCAAAGTGATGCTCGATAGTTATGTGAATGGCGAAATCCATGCGGTGCACTTGTGCTACACCCGCTTCATCAACACGATGAAGCAAGAGTCTGTGGTTGAGCAACTCCTACCTTTGTCTGCCGACGATTTCAAGCCAGAAGTTGGCCAACCAGGCTGGGATTACATCTACGAACCAGACGCCCACACCGTCATTGAAGAACTCTTGATTCGCTATGTCGAAGCATTGGTTTATCAAGCGGTGGCTGAGAGCATGGCGTCTGAGCAATCTGCACGAATGGTGGCGATGAAGTCGGCCACCGACAACGCTGGGAACGTGATCAACGAACTCAAACTGATTTACAACAAGACGCGTCAAGCGGCGATCACGAAAGAACTTTCGGAAATCGTCGCCGGTGCGGCTGCTGTCTGATTTTAATTTTTGGAGCAAAACAACATGGCTCATGAGACCACCCATAAGAACCAAGGCGTTCAGGGAAAAATCGTTCAATGTATTGGCGCCGTGGTGGACGTCGAGTTCCCCCGCGACCGCATGCCTCGCGTGTATGACGCGCTCAAGTTAGAGGGCACGGCTCTCACGCTTGAAGTGCAACAGCAGCTCGGTGATGGCATCGTTCGTACCATCGCTTTGGGCTCCTCTGACGGCTTGCGCCGTGGCTTGATGGTGACCAACACCGGTGCTGCGATTACCGTGCCAGTCGGCAAAGGTACTTTGGGCCGCATCATGGACGTGTTGGGTAACCCCATTGATGAGCGGGGTCCTGTCGACCAAACGCAAACAGCATCTATTCACCGTAAAGCACCTGCGTATGACGAATTGAGCCCTTCGCAAGAATTGCTTGAGACCGGCATCAAGGTGATCGACTTGGTCTGTCCTTTCGCCAAAGGCGGTAAGGTTGGATTGTTCGGCGGTGCGGGTGTGGGCAAAACCGTGAACATGATGGAACTCATCAACAACATCGCCAAAGCGC
>JBAXNJ010000104.1:0-5945 GCA_037133815.1 Betaproteobacteria bacterium | reverse complement strand
GCTTAAAAAATTATTCTTGGTCGTTATAGAGCACGGTGATACTCATACGACGGTTACGCGGGTCGCGTTTGTCCTTGGGGTTAAAAGGATCGGTGTCTGACACGCCCTCGATGCGCGCAAAGCGACTCTCAGGAATACCGCTTTTTTCCAGCATTTGACGCGTGACTTCTGCGCGTTCTGCCGATAAAGACCAGTTGTTGCGGGTTTCAGTGCCGTCTTTATTTTGAAACGGCACGCTGTCGGTATGGCCACGAATCGCGACTTTATTAGGCATTTGCGCCAAGGACGCAGCGATTTCTTTCATCAGGGTGGCGGCTTTACCTTGCATGCCAATGCCACCGCTTGGAAACATAGCAAAGTCGGCTTTATCGATGATCTCGATACGCAAACCTTGTTTGTCTCGGGTGATCGAGACTTGGTCTTTTATGTCGCTGAGTTTTTTGTTCTCAGAAAGTTTTTGTTCGATTTCTTTTTCTAGCTTGTCAAAGTCTGCTTTTTCTTTGGCAGCAGCGATTTCTTTTTTCTGCTCTGGCGACAGTTTGTCGGGGTCAGAGTAAGGGTTCTCGTTTTCTTGGGCGGGATCGGTATTGGGGTTGGGGCCGCCTTCAGAGCGAGGCGTGAGGCGCTCTAACAATGCCGTTTGTTTGGCAGAAAAAGGAAAACCATCGGGGTCAATGATGGAGCGACCGCCAAACATGCCGTTGGAGCCTGCCAACTGGCCAAACGGCACCAAGCTTTGTGAGGCAGGCCTGAAATAGTCGGCAATACTTTTACGTTGGTCGTCGTTAGACGCGCCCAACAGCCACATCAATAAGAAGAAGGCCATCATCGCCGTCATCATGTCGGCCAACGCAATTTTCCAAGCACCACCGTGCGCACCGCCGTGGCCATCATCAATGATTTTCTTGATGATGATGACCGGAGCCAGCGCTTCCGGTGGCGCGTTGGGGTCTTTTTCTGTCGCCATTACTTCCTCAGCGCGTCGAAGATTTCACCAAAAGTTGGTTGATTTAGATGACTAATGCAAACACGACCACTCTCGATGATCAAAGGCACGGGGTAGCCGTGCATATTGCCCAAGATAATTTGTTTGGCTACGTTGAGCACTTCGCCGTCTTCATCAATGATTTGCTTCAATCGGCAGGCGAAAGGCTCGCAAATACCATAAGCCAAGAACACACCCATGAAGGTACCCACCAGGGCGCTACCAATCAAGGCACCCAACACGGGTGGCGGCTGGTCAATGGCGCCCATGGTTTTTACCACGCCCAAAACGCAAGCCACAATACCCAGCGCTGGCAAGGCGCCAGCCAGAGTGCCGATGGCATCGGCGTTTTTCATTTCGTTGTGGTGATGGAGTTTGATGGAAGCGGTCATCACGTCTTCCACTGCATAGGGGCTTAAAGTGCCTGAAGACACCACCATCAAACGAATGGTGTCGCAAATCAAACCAATCAAACCGTGGTCGTTCAACATTTTGGGGAATTCACCAAAAATTGCACTAGCCTCTGGGTTTTCCACATGAGACTCCATTGCCACAGCACCTTCAGCCTTCAAAGTTTTCATGAGCTTGGAGATAACAGCGATGATGGCTATATAGTCGTCTTTTTTATACTTCCCCCCTTTGAGGCATCTTCCAAAACCGCCCATGGCGCCTTTAAAAATCGAACTAGAGTTGCCTGCAATCATTCCACCAATGCCAGCGCCGCCAATAATAAAGCCCTCATAAGGAGCCGCTTTAATAATGGGCGCCAAACTACCACCGGCGATCACAAATCCACCAAAGACGCAGAAAAACAGAACCACGAGACCAATAATTGCTGACATCTCTCACTCCAAATGCAATTGGGCACACCCAAGAGGAATCTCGGATGTGCCTGCTTAACTTTCCAACCCCGCTAAGGGTAACTGATTTCTCAGTTCACCAAGCTCAACGGCTTAGCCATTTGAGGCACCAAAGCCGGTACACCATCCCAGGCGTCACGGATTTCGCGCATCAAACCTTGGATCTCATCCAAGGCGACCAAGTCATTGTGGGCATTGACGTGTAACAAACGACGGGTGACATAGCCATACAACTCATTGAGGTTGTTGGCCAAGTCGCCACCTTTTTCAAAATCTAAAGCGCCTTGCAGGCCCAAGACTATGCGGCTTGCGCGTGCAATCGATTTAGATTTTTCTTGAATATTTTTGTGCTGAATGTGGCCGCGGGTCGCCGACATGCTTTCCAACAACCCATCAAACAACATCTGAATGAGTTGAACATTGCTGGCATTGGCGACACCGGTGCCGACTTTGACATCACCGTAACTTTGAATAGCTCTTGAATTAGCACGCATTTGAAGTAACTCCTGTGAATCTTTTGCTTACACAGAGAGTATCGGAGGCGTACATGCAAACTTGAGGTCAAAGACGCGGTTCATGGCGAATCGATCAGGCAGGTTTAGCTTCCAGCATTTCTTGCGCCACTGGAGCGACGTCAGAGATGGTGTCAGCGGCAATTTCTTGCCGTTGCAAGTCTTCGTATTGCTGCACTTGCTCAAGCCCTTGGGCGAGTTGTTCTGCTTGCATTCGGGCCAAGGCGTCAGCGTCTAATGGATTGACTTGGGCAGATGCATCGGTGAGTGCGAGCACGGTGTCGTCATTGGTGTTTTCTACCTCCGCTGCTTCGTCTTCTTTTGCCAAGTCGAATAAAAATTCAGAGAACGGCACTTCCAAAGCGATGTTGGCGCGCTGATACAGCATGCCAGTCACGCTGTCGACGGTTTGCTTCAAACGCTCAAGCACCTGAGACTGCGGATTTTTTTTATAAGAGCCCGCGAACTCCAATGCCGCTCGGTAAATGCCGCCCAAATGTTGCGGTGGCAACCACGATTGGATGTGGCCACGCAAAGTCGTGACACGGCGCTCAGAACTAGGCACGCGGCTTTCGCTGCCGTCCACGTCTTCCAAACCGTCTTTGAATGCGAGCGTGATGTGCTCACGCAAAATGGGTTCGTAGTGGGCACGCAAAGCGTCGATCAAACTAGCATCAAAGCCTTCAATGGATTTGCCATTCATAGCGTCCCACAGTTTTTTTCCTTCTAGGCCTGCGAACAAGATGTCGCTGGGTGGCTCGGCCTCTGGCAAAGGTGGCATTTCGGGCTTGGGCGCTTCATAGAGTTGCGCGAGGTGGTTGACCTTGTCGATCAAATACAAGGTAAGGATCACCAGCAATAGCAGGACCCAAGAGATCATATTCATCATCAAATTACTCATGCTGCTCTCCTGACTTTGACGGCGTCTGTTCCCGCGTTCTCAAGTTTGAGCGTGCCGCGTAATTTCTTGACCACAGAGGACAAAATTTGGCTCACGCGTGACTCACTTACGCCGAGGGTTTCGCCAATTTCTTTAAGGTTTAATTCTTCTACGTAGTAAAGCTGCATCACCAACTGTTCGCGCTCAGGTAACTCTGCAATCGCATCGGTCACCGCGTCCATGAACTCGGCTTCTTCGACGATGACATCGGGTTGTTGCGATGCGTCGTCGGCAATCGCCATAACCTCCTCAGTCACGACTTCCATCGAATAGGTCTCAAACCGCTTGGCTTTACCGCGTTCGCGGTGGAAGTCTTCTAAGTCTTTGCCCATGTATTCAGCAATTTCTGACTGGGTGGGTGTGCGGCCGAGTTCGGCAGCCAATGTATGAATAGATTCGTTGTGCGACTTGTTAAACGCTACCGCAGAGCGGGGCAAGAAAGACAAGCGGCGCACTTCGTCGAGCATGGCACCACGCACACGGCTGTGGGCGAAGTTCTCAAACTCCACACCTTTGACGGGGTCGAATGCGCGAGATGCTTCGAGCAAACCGATCATGCCGACTTGAATCAACTCGTCGAGTTCCATGAAAGCAGGAATACGCGCTTTTAAATGCAAAGCAACGCGTTTGACCAAGCCTAAATGGGCCATGACCAACTCTTCGCCGGGCGGCTTTGCGCCACCGTACATTTCTAGAGGTGAAAGTGCTTTCATACGTGCTCCGACGGATTGCCAAGAATCAACCGCTCCATAAAAAATTGCATGCCGCCTGACGCTTGGTCAATCGGACGTAAGCGGGTACAAGCCTCGGCCAAACGCATGAAGTCGCGCGAGGCAGCTGAACCAGGCGCCATCTCGATGACGGACTGGTATTTTTTCAAGGCCCGCAACACCATTTCGTCTTCTTCGATCGACGTCAGGTAGTGCACCGATTCACCCAAGAAACGTACACAGACGTCGTTGAGTTTTTTATAGAGTTTCCAGCCTTCGGTTTGGCTGCCGACCATATTGGGCAAGAGGTAAATTTCGTCCAAGGCCATTTCTTTACTGAGAATTTTGATGGTTCCGTAGGCATCGGCAATAGAAGAAGGATCGTCCTTCACCACAATGACTCGACGCTGGCAAGCAGCCAAGAAAGACAAGACCGAAGGCGAAATGCCGGCGGCGACGTCAACAATTAAGAAATCGATGTCGTCGGTCAATGCGCCAAACGATTGCACGATGCTGGCGGCTTGCAATTGGCTTAAGCCCGCAAGTTCTTGCATGCCAGATGCGCCGGGAATTAGTTTGATACCTTGGCGCGTCGTGAGCATGATTTCTTGCATAGTTTTTTGACCCGCCAAGAAGTGACCCAGGTTGTATTCGGCACGCGCACCCAAAGCGATTTGTGCGTTGGCTAAACCCAGATCGGCATCAAATAGCATGACACTGTGACCCAACTGTCGCAATGCAACAGCAAGGTTAACGGAGGCCGTAGTTTTACCCACGCCCCCTTTGCCGCTAGCGATGCCGATGACTTCTGTTTTGCGATGTTCACTCATGGGTCAGACCTGTGCTTTCGGTTTGGTAATGGGCTGCAATTTTTTGTAACTTATTCACCGTCAACGCGCCTAAAGAAGCGGCTTGGGCCGATTCGGCGTGCGAGACGTTTTCTGGCAAAACCAAGTTGTCGAGTGCGCGTCTGACCAAATCGGCCATGGCGACGACTTCGACCAAGTCACTGGTGCGCTCGCCTTGGCTAGCGACCGAGACAGGCAATGATTTTTCAGTCAAGAATTGCAGCAAGGCCCATGGCTGGTTGGACTCGTCCAACTTGCTGAGCATCAGGCTCGACCAAGTGTTGTCGGTATTCTCGAACAATCGGCGCAAGGTGGCAGCCGACGCATCGATGGGCACCACGGCGTGAAAACCGATGTCTTTTTGTAAACCACGGATCTCGGTCAAACGCTCTTGCATTTGCACTCCGGAGGTGTCGATCAAGATCAGCCGGCGACCTGCATGCTCTTCGAGCAATAACTTCAAGGTGCCGATGTTGATGGCGCGGAAACTGTCGACGCCGGACTGGGCACTGAGTAACTGGGTTTGGTTCCAAGCGCCAGCGCGTTGGTCGTGGTAACTGATGACTATGACTTTTTCACTGCCGTGTGCAAGCGATGCTGCTTGCGCTAGACGCGCCACCATCAATGATTTGCCAGCGCCTGAAGGGCCGACCAATACATGGACGCCAGAAGTAGGCATGGCCAATTGTTCTTGCTCGACTGCATGGGCGAGTTGGTTGTGCAAAGCGAGTTTGGCGTCTGCCATGTTGTCATGGTCTTTGATGCTGTCGATCAACAAGGCGCGCAAGGCGACTGGGATCGGCGCGTCATTGAGGGCATCGCGCATAGGTGTCAAGGCTGGAGGCAGGGGCATGGTGCCTTGCCATGTCGCCATTTGTTGGCTGAGTTTGAATTCGCGACGCAAAGAAGCAAGCTCTTCACGCACGAGTTCGACAATTTCACGGCCGCGCACCATCTCGTGGTCGCGAATTTCTTGTTCGGCTTCGCTGGCTTGCGCTTTGGCCGCAGGCTTAGCCGTCACTTTGGCTTTGACAGGAGCGGCTTTGGCGTTGACTTGAATAATCGGCTTGGTCACTTGGGTGGCTTGGCG
>JBAXNJ010000103.1:0-6000 GCA_037133815.1 Betaproteobacteria bacterium | reverse complement strand
TTAAAAAGATGACCGCTCTCGGCGATAGATGGAGTCCATGCGCGCCCAAAATATCCGGGCTGGTGTCGAGAGCGGTCGAAACCCTACAACCTTGTACCCTTATATTCGACGCGTGGTGGAGACTCTTTAATTAGATAATAGAGAACACCTCCATGTTGATGAATTATTTTTGTGACTGCTAATCAAACGTTGCGTGTCCTCGGCCTCATCCCGCCGATGACGCAACTCAACACCCCATATCCATCAACTGCCTATTTGACGGGGTTTATGCGCGAGCAGGGAATTGATGCCGTTCAGCATGATTTGGCCCTTGAGTTGGTATTGACGCTTTTTTCTTCCAAGGGTTTGTCCGACGTTCATGTTCATGCGCTTAAATTGGCAGAGGAAGATCGCAGTGCCAGTGTGAATCAGTTCTTGGACCACTTCGATGCCTACCAAAGCACCATCGCACCGACGATTGCTTTTTTGCAAGGAAAAGATCCCACCTTGAGCCACCGCATTGCTGGACGTGGCTTTTTGCCCGAGGGCCCCCGCTTTGCCTCTTTAGATGCATTTGACGATGAAGATGGTGGCGATCCACTGGCATGGGCCTTCGGCGCACTCGGACAGCAAGACCGCGCGCGGCATTTGGCAACTTTGTATTTGAATGATTTGGCTGACGTGGTGCGCGATGGGGTCGATAGCCGATTTGAATTTGTGCGCTACGCCGAGTCTTTGGCGGGAAGTCAGGCTACTTTTGACCATCTTGCAAAAGCACTAAACGCGTCGCCTACTTTGGTCGACAAAACCCTGCATGCACTGACGATTTCAGTCATTGATAAACATCAGCCGACGGTGGTTTTGCTCTCTGTTCCCTTTCCAGGTGCTATGTATGGCGCCTTGCGAATTGCGCAAACGATCAAAGCCCATGCACCGTATATTCGTATTGGTATGGGTGGTGGTTTTGTGAACACCGAATTGCGTGAACTCACAGACCCTCGACTTTTTGATTTTGTCGACTACATCACCCTAGATGCCGGTGAGCGGCCGTTATTAGCGTTGTTTGAACATCTACAAGGCAAAAGAAGCGCGCAGCGTTTGGTACGTACTTTTTTGCGTAATGCACAGGGCAAGGTGCAATTTGTTAACTGGTCAGAACCCGATATCGCGTTTGAAGATGTGGGCACACCTACGTGGGACGGATTGCCTTTGCAAAGCTATCTATCGTTGTTAGACATGCTCAACCCCATGCACCGTTTGTGGAGCGATGGTCGCTGGAACAAACTCACTGTCGCGCATGGGTGTTATTGGAAAAAATGTAGTTTTTGTGATGTGAGCCTCGACTACATATCGCGGTATGAAACTGTTTCTGCCGCGACTTTGGTCGATCGCATGGAACGCATCGTGGCGGAGACGGGCCAAACGGGATTTCATTTTGTTGACGAAGCCGCGCCACCTAAAGCGTTGAAAGCCTTAGCGCAAGAAATCATTCGCCGCAAATTGCAAGTGACATGGTGGGGCAATATTCGTTTTGAGAAAACCTTCACGCCAGAGTTGGCTGAGCTCTTGGCTGAGAGCGGATGCATCGCTATGTCTGGTGGGCTGGAGGTGGCGTCAGACCGTTTGTTAGAACTGATGCAAAAGGGCGTGACAGTTGAGCAAGTAGCGCGCGTGACCAAAGGTTTTGCGGATGCTGGCATCTTGGTGCATGCCTATTTGATGTACGGTTTTCCCACCCAAACCGTGCAAGACACAGTGGATGCATTGGAATATGTAAGGCAGTTGTTTGAGACCTGCTGTATTCAAAGTGGGTTTTTCCATCGATTTACATGCACGGTGCATTCGCCAGTAGGCAAAGACCCAGCCGCCTATGGCGTGCAACTAGTGCCTTTGCCAGAAGTCAGTTTTGCCAAAAATGATGTGGCATTTATCGATCCCACAGGAACAGACCACGATAGTCTTGGATTGGGTCTCAAGAAGGCGCTCTACAACTACATGCACGGAGTAGGTTTGGAAGAAGATGTACGTAGTTGGTTTGAATTGCCTGTGGGTAAGTGTCCTAAACCGCGTGTTGCTAAGCACTTTATCCAAAAAGCCCTGAATCTTTAAACATTTTTTCTAAATTTTTTGCATTTCGCATGAAGCACACAAATATTTAGGCGAATAAAGTGTGACAAAAGGGTGGCGTAAAATCCTCGAACGCAAAGACATCGCCCGGGTGGTGAAATAGGTAGACACAAGAGACTTAAAATCTCTCGCTTTCCGCAAGGGGCGTACCGGTTCGATTCCGGTCCCGGGCACCAATTTAGAAGGAGTTTCGTCATGGCACGTTATAACGCCGCGTATGAAATTCACGTGCACGGAGATGTCCCCCTCCGAGATGACGTGGGACTTGAACAACTGCAAGACGCTTTGCGCCCCCTATGGAAATACGCCGGAGCCCTCTCACTAGAAGACGGCGCTGTTAGCTCCTATCCTGAGGAACCCGGCATCCGTTTCGACGCACAAGAACACGCACTGCAAATGTGCTGGACGGTTCCTGGGGACGATGACTTTCGCCAAAGCTTGGACGAAATGTGCATGAACCTCAACGAACTCACCGCAGCGGGTGCTGCTATTGAAGTCACTTTTTATGACAACGAATTTGATGACGAAGACGAAGCCAGTGCTGATGAGTCACGCGATGATTTCGTTATGTTGTTTGTGGGTCCGACGCCAGCCGACATCATGCAAGCGCAGCGCGATTTGTTGATCAACGATGTGATCCACCTGATGGAGCGCCATTTTGACGGTGCCGAACTCGGTGGTGTAGTCAACGAGATCGACAAGCTTTTTGCAGAGCGATTTGACGATTTGGTGAAATCGTTAGATCTTGGTCGCCCCCCGCGTGGTTCTGGCGGTAACGGTAATGGTGGCCATGGCGGCGGTCACGGCGGACGTAAACCACGCCATTTGCACTAGCCAGCAGTCACGCCAATTCCTTTGAATTCGCCAGTGGCTATACGTTTCTGCCATTCAGCTGGGCCGGTGATATGCGCACTGGTGCCGCCTGAATCAACAGCAACCGTCACGGGCATATCGACTACGTCGAACTCGTAAATGGCTTCCATGCCGAGATCCGCAAAGCCAACCACCTTAGCGTGCTTAATCGCTTTCGACACCAAATAGGCGGCGCCGCCAACCGCCATTAAATAGGCCGATTGGTGTTTCTTGATAGCTTCAATCGCGGTAGGACCGCGCTCGGCTTTACCTACCATCGAAATCAAGCCAGTTTGCGCCAGCATCATTTCGGTGAACTTGTCCATGCGCGTGGAGGTAGTAGGGCCAGCGGGGCCTACTGCCTCGTTACCGACGGGATCAACGGGGCCAACGTAGTAGATCACCCGGTTGGTGAAGTCGACTGGCAACTTTTCGCCCTTGGCCAACATGTCTTGAATGCGCTTGTGCGCTGCGTCACGGCCGGTGAGCATCTTGCCGTTGAGCAAAAGTGTTTGGCCGGGTTTCCAGCTGGCGACTTCGGCTTTGGTGAGCGTGTTGAGATCCACCCGCTTGCTCTTTTGGGTGTCGGCTGTCCAATTGACGTTCGGCCAAAGGTCAAGCGATGGTGGGTCTAAATAAACAGGCCCAGAGCCATCCATCACAAAATGTGCGTGGCGAGTGGCGGCGCAATTGGGAATCATGGCAACTGGCTTACTCGCTGCATGGGTGGGGTACATCTTGATTTTGACGTCGAGCACCGTGGTCAATCCGCCCAGGCCTTGTGCGCCAATGCCTAATGCGTTGACCTTGTGGTAGAGCTCCAAGCGCAAGTCTTCGACCTGTGTGATCGCACCGCCTTTGCTGGATTTCTCGAGCAGTTGGTACATGTCTAGGTCGTCCATCAAACTCTCTTTGGCAAGCAAGACCGCTTTTTCTGCGGTGCCGCCAATGCCGATGCCCAACATACCAGGGGGGCACCAACCCGCGCCCATGGTGGGAACCGTTTTGAGAACCCAGTCGACCACGCTGTCGCTCGGGTTCAACATGATCATCTTGGATTTGTTTTCGCTGCCGCCACCCTTTGCCGCAACGATGATGTCTAAGGTATTACCGGGCACGATTTGCGTGAAGATGACGGCAGGCGTGTTGTCTTTGGTGTTTTTGCGGGCGAACTGTGGATCGTCTACTATCGACGCGCGCAATGAGTTGTCAGGATGGTTGTAGCCGCGGCGAACACCTTCGTTGATGGCGTCTTCCAAGCCTGCAGAGAAACCTTCGAAACGCACGTCCATACCGACTTTTAAAAACACGTTGACGATGCCGGTGTCTTGGCACATCGGGCGGTGTCCGGTCGCGCTCATCTTGCTGTTAGTCAAGATTTGGGCAATTGCGTCTTTCGCGGCAGGGCTTTGCTCGCGGGCATAGGCGCTGGCCAAATGCGAGATGTAGTCCGCAGGGTGGTAGTAGCTGATGTACTGCAAGGCAGCGGCGACGGATTCGATCAGGTCGTTTTGGCGGATGGTGGTCATGGTGTTAAAAAGTGGGCTGGAAGAAAGTGAGAGGAAAAGTGGTGCGGGAGTCTTAATGGCTTGGTTTTAGAAAAGCCTAAATCAATATGTTCAGCGCAAGCTCAACACCCAGGCCGCTAATTTTTGGGCTTCGGCTTCGCTGACTTGGGGGTTGGCAGGCATAGGAACAACGCCCCAAACACCAGCGCCGCCTTTTTGGATTTTGGTGGTGAGGGTCGCCACGGCAAGCGGGTCATTGGCGTAGCGTTTGGCTATCTCCTTCAAAGCAGGGCCGACCACTTTTCTATCGGAATGGTGGCAAGACATGCAATTTTTAGAAGTGGCCAATGCTATATTGGCCCAGCTTGGAGAAGTAATCAACGCACTGGTTAGCAAGAACAAAAATGTAATTTTTCGCATGCGCAGATTCATAGCTATCCAATCAATAATCGTCTAAAACAGCGCCTTTGCTGGCGCTAGATGCGTTGAACGCAAACTTGGCTTGCACGCCACGGTTGTAGCGAGGAGCAGGCGCCTTCCAGCCCACTTTGCGCTTGGCTAATTCGGCATCTGTCACATTGAGTTGCAACAGCAACTCACGCGCGTCGATGGTGATGGAGTCACCTTCATGGATAAAGGCGATATTGCCGCCGGCTGCAGCTTCAGGGGCGACGTGGCCTACCACCATGCCCCACGTGCCACCGGAGAAACGACCATCGGTGATCAGGCCTACGCTTTCTCCCAAGCCAGCTCCGATCAAGGCGCCGGTAGGGGCCAGCATTTCAGGCATTCCGGGGCCGCCTTTGGGACCGAGGTAACGCAAGACCATCACATCGCCTGCTTTTATCTTGCCGTCCAAGATGGCTTTGAGTGCGGATTGTTCGTCATCAAACACCCGCGCTGGGCCGGTGATGACAGGGTTTTTCAAACCAGTGATTTTGGCGACGGAGCCCTCCGGAGAGAGATTGCCTTTAAGAATCGCCAAATGGCCTTGTTCGTACATCGGCTTGTCGATCGGACGAATGACGTCTTGGTCAGCGCGTGGCGTGTCAGGAATGTCGGCCAAGTTCTCGGCCACGGTTTTGCCGGTGATGGTCATGCAGTCGCCATGCAACAAGCCGGCTTTGAGCAAAATTTTCATGACTTGCGGGACGCCGCCAGCGCGGTGTAAGTCGACAGCTAAATATTTACCGCTGGGTTTGAGGTCGCAAATGACGGGCACTTTTTTGCGCATGCGCTCGAAGTCGTCGATCGTCCAGTCGACTTGGGCGGCGTGGGCGATGGCGAGGTAATGCAACACAGCATTGGTCGAACCGCCAGTAGCCATGATCACAGCCACGGCGTTTTCCAAAGATTTTTTGGTGACGATATCGCGTGGCTTGATGTCTTTCTTGATCGCTTCAATCAAAACCTTGGCCGATGCTTTGGCCGAATTTTCTGTCTCGTCGTGTGGATTGGCCATGGTCGACGAGTAGGGCAAGGACATGCCCAAAGCCTCAAATGAGGACGACATCGTGTTGGCGGTGTACATGCC
>JBAXNJ010000102.1:0-6029 GCA_037133815.1 Betaproteobacteria bacterium | reverse complement strand
CGCATCGCAGCTGGCGAAAAGAATGAAAAAACTTTTGTCAATCCGCGCAATGCTGCAGCTGGTGCTGTCCGACAACTTGACTCCACGATCGCAGCGCAACGTCCTTTGAGTTTTTTTGCCTATGGCTTGGGCGATATTACGCCACAAAACGATGGCAGAGTCATTTTTTCTAGCCACTTTGAGTTTCTACTTCAACTCAAAAATTGGGGCTTCCCTGTAGCCCAGCAAACGCAATGTGTAAAAGGCGTATCCGGCTTAGTGCAATTCCACCAAAAAATTGCCCAAGAGCGAGATAGTTTGCCTTTCGATATTGATGGCGTGGTCTACAAAGTCAATAGCCTAGATGCGCAACAACGCCTTGGCTTTGTCACCCGCGAACCCCGTTGGGCGGTGGCGCATAAATACCCCGCCCAAGAAGAATTGACAACGGTTCAAGCCATTGAAGTGCAAGTAGGGCGCACCGGAAAACTCACGCCCGTCGCCAAATTAGCCCCTGTCTTTGTTGGTGGCGTGACGGTGACCAATGCAACCCTTCACAATGAAGATGAAGCGCGACGCAAGGATGTTCGCATTGGAGACACCGTGATTGTGCGAAGGGCAGGGGATGTGATTCCTGAAGTGGTGTCTGTAGTTGTAGAAAAACGATTTCAAGATGCACAGCTATTCACCATGCCAAGCCATTGCCCTGTCTGCAACAGCCTTGCGGTTCGTGAAGAGGGTGAAGCAGACTACCGATGCACTGGCGGCCTGTATTGCAGAGCGCAACGCAAACAGGCGATTTTGCATTTTGCACACAGACGCGCAGTCGAGATTGAAGATCTAGGCGATAAACTTGTAGAGCAATTGGTGGATGCAGGCATCGTCAACACCTTGCCTGATTTATACAAACTTGGTCTATCCGCATTAAGCCAACTGGATCGCATGGCTGAAAAATCTGCTGCTAATGTTTTGGCTGGCATTGAAAAATCGAAAAACACAAGCTTGCCGAAGTTCTTATTTGGTCTGGGTATTCGCCACGTGGGTGAAGCCACCGCAAAAGAATTATCTCGCCACTTCGGAACCTTAGATGCCATCATGGATGCCACCATAGACCAACTGTTGCAAGTCAGCGATGTCGGACCCACTGTTGCGCAAAGTATTCGAAACTTTTTTGACCAAGCACACAACCGAGAAGTGGTTGAGCAACTCAAGGCCTGTGGCTTGAACTGGAAAGAGGGCATTGCAACTGCGGGCGCAAGTTTGCCGCTGACAGGCCAAACATTTGTCCTCACAGGAACATTGCAAACCATGGGGCGTGATGAAGCGCAAGCCAAGTTAGAAATGCTGGGCGCCAAGGTCTCTGGCAGTGTGAGTAAAAAAACCCACGCGGTTGTTGCTGGAGCAGAGGCGGGCAATAAATTAGAAAAAGCGCAGTCGCTCGGTGTCACTGTGCTGGATGAATCAGCATTCCAAGCGTTGCTTGCATCACACGCAAGCTATTTGAATTAAGGCTGAAGTACCTCTAGCAACTCGGTTTCAATTTCGAGTTGCTTCTTGTTTTGTTGAAGTGCTGCGCCATCGACTAAAAAAGTGTCTTCCACGCGCTCACCCAAAGTGCTAATTTTTGCTAAAAACAAATTGACTTTGTGGTGCGCTAATACGCTGGCGACGTTATAGAGCAAACCAACCCTGTCACTCGCGGAAATACTGAGCAACCACTTCTGTCCGCGTTCATCTGGTTGCAAGGAGACACGCGGTGTAATGGGAAAGCTTTTCACGCGGCGCGATATACGACCCTTGCTCGGAATTGGAAGGGGCTTAGATAGGGTGATGGTTTGGGTTAATCCCGTTTCAACCAAGTTGATCAAATCACGATAGTGTTCTTTGGTGAACTGCGTCACTATCTGAAATGTATCTAAGGCATAGCCGTTGGTTGCGGTGTGAACTTTGGCATCCAAAATATTGAAGCCCGTCTGGTCGAAGTAGCCGCAAATACGGGCAAATAAATCAGCTTGGTCTGGAGAGTACACCATCACTTGCAAGCCTTCTCCTGCAGGTGAAAGCCTAGCGCGAACTGTCACCTCCATGGACTCACCTTTGTTTTTGGTGAGCATCAATTGGCGCGATAGTTGACGAGTGTGCCAAGCAATATCGGTGGCATCGTGGCGCATGAAATAACCGACATCGAGTGTGTCCCATAAATCTTTATGCGCTTCAAATGGAAGGGCGTAAAGCGCCAACATCGTCAATGCTTCTCGCTTACGAGATTCAACTTCTGAACCGGCATCAGGTGCGCGTCCGCCTAAGGTGCGCATGGTGTAGCGGAACAAATCTTCTAAGAGTTTGCCTTTCCAAGCATTCCAAACCTTGGGGCTAGTTCCACGAATATCCGCTACGGTCAACAAATAAAGTGCTGTGAGATTGCGCTCATTTCCAACGCGTTTAGCGAAATCTAAGATGACTTTCCCATCACTTAAGTCTTGCTTTTGCGCGATGTGGCTCATCGTCAAATGCTCAGCTACTAAAAACTCTATGAGCTGGGCATCTTCCTTGGCAACAGCGTGGTCTCGACAAAATTTACGCACCTCTGCACGTCCGAGTTGCGAGTGGTCACCACCACGGCCTTTGGCTATATCGTGAAAAAGTGCCGCCGCATACAAAATCCAAGGCTTGTCCCAACCAGCTGCGAGCTGTGAGCAAAAAGGAAACTCATGCGCATGCTCAGCCATAAAAAAGCGTCGCGCATTACGCATCACCATCAATATATGTTGATCCACCGTGTAGACATGGAATAAATCATGCTGCATCTGACCCACGATGCGCCTAAATACCCATAAATACCGCCCCAGCACGGATGTTTGGTTCATCAAGCGCATGGCGTGTGTCATGCCATTTGGAGACTGCAATATCGCCATAAATTGTTGACGGTTGACTGGGTCAGATCTAAATTTCGCATTCATCACAGAGCGCGCGTTGTAAAGGGCTCTGAGCGTTTTGGCAGATAAGCCTTTGATGCCAACCGTTGATTGAAACAGAGTGAAGGTTTCAAGAATGGCATGGGGGTCTTTAATATAAAGATCGTCATTTAAGACTTCCAGCATGCCAGACTTTTCAGCGAATCGCTCGTTGATTGGTCGTAATTCGTAAGATTTTTTATTGAGACGCTCTTCAATATTGAGTAGCAATATTTGGCTCAACTGCGTCACGGCTTTTGCTGCCCAGTAGTAGCGCTTCATCAGTGCCTCACTGGCTAAGCGGGCATTGAATTGCCCATCTGCCTGAAAACCTAGCCCCAAATTCTGCGCCACACTGTGCTGCATATCAAATACCAAGCGGTCTTCTCTGCGTTTAGCAATGAGATGAAGGCGGTTGCGTATCAGGGCTAGCGTATTTTCGTTGCGCTTGAGTTGGCGCGCTTCCAAGGCAGTGGCCAATCCGTTTTGCGCTAAGGTCTCCCATGTTTCGCCAAACTTTGCAGCACGTGCTGTCCACAGAATAATCTGCAAGTCGCGTAAACCGCCAGGAGATTCTTTGGCATTAGGTTCTAAAGAATAGGGCGTATTTTCAAATTTGGTATGCCGTTGACTCAGCTCTAATGTCTTAGCAACAAAGAAAGTCTTGGGATCCATCGCCTCATCATATTGGTTTTTGAACGCTTTAAATAATGCAGCGTTACCAACAATACGCCTAGCTTCTAGTAATGAAGTTTGTACCGTAATGTCTGCGCGCGATTCTTGGATGCATTCTTCTAAGTTACGCACACTCGAACCGATTTCTAATCCGTTGTCCCAGCAGGCGCTGATAAATTTTTCGATTTGACTTTTGAGAACAGGATTCTCTTCAGCAGATATGCCGCTTGGCATTAAGAGCAACACATCAATATCTGAATACGGATAGAGCGCACCACGTCCATACCCACCTACGGCAACTAAACAAACTTGATTGTCAAAACCAGTGTCGTTCCAAATCTGTTTAATACTGGTGTCTGTCATGACACTTAGTCGATGTAATAGCTGGTGCACGCTGCGTGCAGTATCTGGCTTACTAATGGCTAGGGCCAGTAAAGCCGCCTTGTCCTTGCGATAGGTTTGCATCAAGGCGTTATCCATCAAATTTAACAGCGTGTCGTGGTCACGAAATCAGGCAAAGCAGGACTACCCTCGGATAGTGTCAATACTTCATAGCCTGTTTCAGTCACCAGCACCGTGTGTTCCCACTGCGCAGACAGCGAATGGTCACGGGTCACGATGGTCCAGCCATCGCCCAATTCTTTAATTTCTTTTTTGCCGGCATTGATCATGGGTTCAATGGTGAACGTCATCCCTGCTTTGAGTTCATCACCAGTCTCAGGTCTGCCGTAGTGCAAGACTTGGGGCTCTTCGTGAAACACTTGTCCAATTCCATGGCCACAGAATTCACGCACCACAGAAAACCCATGTCCCTCAGCAAAACGTTGAATAGCAAAACCAATATCGCCTAAACGTGCGCCTGGTTTAACTTTGACAATGCCGTGCCACATAGCGTCGTAAGTAAGTTTGCAAAGGCGTTTAGCAGCAATCGACGATTCACCCACTAAAAACATGCGACTGGTGTCTCCGTGCCAACCGTCTTTGATCACGGTGATGTCAATATTGACGATGTCGGCTTTTTTAAGCGCTTTATCGTTCGGTATGCCGTGGCAGACCTGATGGTTGATCGAGGTGCAAATAGATTTTGGATACGGATTATCACCACTGGGGTTGTAATTCAATGGGGCGGGGATAGCCTGTTGAACTTGGGTGATGTAGTCGTACGCCAGTTTGTCGAGTTGGTTGGTGGTGATGCCCGCCACAACATGGGGGGTGAGGTAATCCAGCACTTCAGAGGCTAGTTTTCCAGCTACGCGCATGCTTTGGATGCCTGCAGCGTCTTTATAGGTAATCGTCATGCCACAATTATCCCATTTCGACATCTCCCCAAGGGTTTCTGTGTCATTGCACATCAGTATTTTCGAGGGCGGAAACGCCCTAAGTCCTTTCCGAATTCAGCAAATATTGCCTCTCTTGCAGGCAATTTCTCCCCAGATCCAAGGCTTGCAGTCGCGTTATGTTCATTTGGCGGCTTCGCTCGCTTCTTTAAATACCGCTTCGCAAAAGACCTTGGCCGCATTGCTTACCTATGGCGAACCTTCGGTGTACCAAGACGCAGGCAAATTGATAGTGGTGTCACCACGTATGGGCACGGTGTCTCCATGGGCATCTAAAGCGACAGACATTGCCCATAACTGCGGGCTCGATATCAAACGTATTGAACGCATCACTGAGTTTTCTGTGCAGCTGAAAAATGGTTTGCTGAGCAAAGCAGTACTAAACATCGACCAACTTGCTGCTGTAGCAGATATTCTTCACGACAGAATGACTGAATCCGTCATGGCTTCGCGTGACGATGCACTAGCCTTATTTACAGAACTCCAAGCCGCGCCCATGGAGCAAGTCGATATTCTGTCGGGCGGCGAAGGCGCTCTTCAAGAGGCCAACAAGCGCTGGGGTTTGGCATTGGCAGAAGATGAAATCAGCTACTTGGTTAAGTCTTTCACCCAACTCAAGCGCAACCCTACCGATGTTGAGCTCATGATGTTTGCGCAAGCTAACAGCGAACATTGCCGCCACAAAATATTCAATGCAGAGTTCACCATCGACGGACAAGCGCAACCACATAGCTTGTTTGGCATGATCCGCCACACTGAGAAAACAAGTCCGCACTATACGGTTGTGGCCTATTCAGACAATGCGTCCATCATGCAAGGCCATGCCGTCGAGCGATTTGTTGCGTCCAACAATGGCACAGACTTACCGCGCTACGACACGGTCGATGCGACCCACCATGTGTTGATGAAGGTGGAAACGCATAACCATCCGACGGCGATCTCGCCTTTCCCAGGTGCATCGACGGGCAATGGTGGGGAGATTCGTGATGAAGGCGCCACTGGTCGCGGATCCAAACCCAAGGCAGGTTTGACAGGCTTTACGGTGTCTAAATTATGGGATACCGATAGCGCGCAACCCTTAGGC
>JBAXNJ010000101.1:0-6092 GCA_037133815.1 Betaproteobacteria bacterium | reverse complement strand
ACACCTGCTGTCATGCCTCAAACTCCACAATCACTTGGTCCACAGTGAGCGACTCGCCTTGATTTGCGACCACACTCTTGACAACACCATCTTGCAAAGCGAACAACACGTTTTCCATCTTCATGGCTTCTATTACCGCCACACGCTCCCCAGCCAAGACTTTTTGGCCAGGTTTGACGGCCACATCGACCAACAAACCGGGCATGGGTGACAGCACAAAGCGGCTCAAATCTGGCGGCGCTTTAAAAGGCATGAGTTTGAACAACTCAGCCATACGGGGCGACACCACCATCGCATCGATGCGTGTGCCGTTGTGTTGAATCTGTAGGCTCAGAGGATTTTTGGTGGAACCACGTTCCACTTGCGCCGTAAACGGTTGTCCATTGACCGTGCCTTTGATCGCCACATCGTTGATGCGCGATTCGCTGGCAATTGCGTAGTTTTTGCCATTGACTTTTATGATGGCGGTGCCGTGACTTCCCATGGAATCGTCTACATCAACTTGGGTGTGCTCGTGGGCACCATGGGCGTCAAGCGTGATGATGGTGTACGTCTGACCGACCTTCACGTCATACCCTGGTAACTGACCACTCAAACTTGCTGCCCGTTCGCGTGATCGACGGCGCACAAATGCCGCCAAGGCAACAAGGAAATCGGGGTCTTGGTGCTTAACATCCTCAGCACGAAAACCATGGGCATATTGCTCGGCAATAAAGCCTGTGTTGAAGTCGCCCGAGACAAACCGCGGATGCGCCAGCAAGGCAGATTGGAATGGAATGTTCGAGCTGATGCCACGAATCACGAATGCGTTCAAAGCTTCGCGCATTTTGGCGATGGCGTCGTTGCGATCACGGCCGTGCACGATGAGTTTGGCGATCATCGAGTCGTAGAACATCGGAATTTCACCGCCCTCTTGCACACCGGTGTCTACGCGCACGCCCAAGAGTTGCTCGGTGTTACCTTGGAACATTGTGGGCTCTGGTGGATGGAAGCGCACGAGGCGTCCTGTTGATGGCAGGAAATTACGGAAAGGATCTTCCGCGTTGATGCGGCACTCAATCGCCCAGCCGTTGCGTTGCACATCTTCTTGCTTCAAGGTGAGTGGCTCACCCGCTGCAATACGGATCATCCACTCAACCAAGTCCAAACCAGTGATGCATTCGGTCACAGGGTGTTCCACCTGCAATCGGGTATTCATTTCTAGAAAATAAAAGCTTTGGTCTTTGCCGACCACAAACTCGACCGTGCCAGCGCTTTGGTATTTCACCGCTTTGGCCAAAGACACCGCTTGTTCGCCCATAGCTTTGCGGGTGGCGTCGCTGATGAAAGGCGAGGGCGCTTCTTCGATCACCTTTTGGTGACGGCGTTGGATAGAACACTCGCGCTCGTTCAAATACAGCACATGGCCTTGCGAGTCGCCAATCAATTGGATTTCGATATGGCGGGGTTCTTCGACGAATTTTTCAATAAACACACGGTCGTCACCAAAACTATTGCGCGCTTCGTTGCGACAACTGGTGAAACCTTCAAAGGCTTCTTTGTCGTTGTAGGCCACGCGCAAACCTTTACCGCCACCACCAGCGCTGGCTTTGATCATCACGGGGTAGCCAATGCCTTTGGCGATTTCAACGGCTTTCTCCGGTGTTTCGATCGCATCGTTCACACCAGGAATGCAGTTGACGCCCGCTTTTGCCGCGAGTTTTTTAGAAGCAATTTTGTCGCCCATGGCTGCAATGGAGTGGTGTTTCGGTCCAATGAAAACAATGCCAGATTCTTCACAGCGCTTAGAGAAATCTGCGTTCTCGCTCAAAAAACCATAACCAGGATGGATCGCTTCGGCGCCCGTTTGTTTAGCGGCGGCAATGATTTTGTCTGCCACTAAATAGGACTCGCGCGAGGCCGCAGGCCCGATGCAGACGGCTTCATCTGCCATCGCCACATGGCGGGCTTCTTTGTCGGCTTCGGAATACACAGCCACAGTCTGTATGCCCATTTTGCGAGCGGTGGCCATGACACGGCAAGCGATTTCGCCGCGGTTAGCGATCAGTATTTTTTTAAACATATTTGTCTCCTCGGCTTACAGCGGAATGTTGCCGTGCTTGCGCCATGGGTTTTCAATCTTTTTATCTTTGAGCATGACCAACGAGCGGCAAATGCGCTTGCGGGTTTCGTGGGGTTGGATCACGTCGTCGATAAAGCCGCGCGCGCCAGCCACAAAAGGGTTAGCAAAGCGGGCTTTGTATTCGGCTTCTTTGGCAGCGATTTTTGCAGGATCGCCCTTGTCTTCGCGGAAGATAATTTCGACCGCGCCTTTGGCGCCCATCACCGCAATCTCGGCATTGGGCCAAGCGAAGTTGACGTCACCACGCAGATGTTTGGAAGCCATCACGTCATATGCACCGCCATAGGCTTTGCGTGTGATAACGGTGATTTTTGGTACGGTGCATTCTGCATAGGCATACAGCAACTTGGCCCCATGCTTGATGATGCCGCCATATTCTTGGCTGGTACCGGGCATGAAACCAGGCACGTCCACAAAGGTGATCACAGGCACATTGAAGGCATCACAAAAACGCACAAAGCGCGCGGCCTTGATAGAGCTCTTGATATCTAAGCAACCTGCCAAGACCAAAGGTTGGTTGGCGACGATGCCGACAGTTTGTCCGTCCATACGGGCAAAGCCGATCAAAATGTTTTGGGCATAGTCAGGCTGCAACTCAAAGAAGTCGCCGTCGTCTACGGTTTTGACGATCAACTCTTTCATGTCGTAAGGCTTGTTGGGGTTCTCGGGCACCAAGGTGTCTAAGCTGATATCCATGCGCTCAGTCGGATCGCCGCTTTTACGAATAGGCGCTTTTTCGCGGTTGTTTGCTGGTAAGTAGTTGTAGAGCCGGCGCACCATCAACAAAGCTTCGACATCATTGTTAAACGCCATATCGGCCACACCGCTCTTGGTCGTATGGGTGATAGCGCCACCCAATTCTTCGGCGCTCACCTCTTCGTGCGTCACCGTCTTGACAACTTCAGGGCCTGTGACAAACATATACGAGCTGTCTTTCACCATGAAGATGAAGTCGGTCAAAGCAGGTGAATACACCGCACCGCCGGCCGACGGGCCCATGATCAAACTGATTTGCGGGACCACACCGCTGGCCATGACGTTACGCTGAAAAACATCGGCATATCCACCGAGTGACGCCACACCCTCTTGAATACGCGCTCCGCCTGAGTCATTCAATCCGATGACGGGTGCTCCGACCTTCATGGCTTGGTCCATGATTTTGCAAATTTTCTCGGCGTGTGTTTCAGACAAAGCACCGCCGTACACCGTGAAGTCTTGGCTATACACAAACACCAAGCGACCGTTGATCATGCCGTAGCCGGTGACCACACCGTCACCTGGAATCTTTTGATCGGCCATGCCAAAGTCGGTGCAACGGTGTTCGACGAACATATCCCATTCTTCAAAAGTGCCTTCGTCTAACAAGACTTCGAGGCGCTCGCGTGCAGTGAGCTTGCCTTTGGCGTGTTGCGCGTCGATGCGCTTTTGTCCTCCGCCCATGCGGGCGGCAGCGCGCTTTTCTTCAAGTTGTTCAAGGATGTTTAGCATGGCTTGGTTTTCTTCCGTCTAAATTTTTTAAGTCCTGATTTATCTCAGGATGAATGTCTGTGGAGCTTTTTCATAGCGAATTGCCTAACCCGTTAGCGCTTTCAGCATTGGCAATGGCAAGTAGTTGTCTGGCCGCCGTGGAGGGCGCCAATTGCCCTGAAATAACTTGCTCGCACATACCCGCCAACTGGGCTTGGACTTGTGGCTGCGCATGAAAGTTATGTTTGAGTCCTGCTTCGATGCGCTCCCACATCCAAGACAGCGCTTGGTTTTGTCGGCGCGACGCAAAGCGACTGTTGGCAACTTGTAGTTTTTTAAATTCGCTGGCGGCATTCCAAAACGCTTCTAAGCCTTGGCCCAGCAACGCGCTGAGTTGCACCACTTGGGGATGCCAAGAAGCGGTGTCATGGTGTTGGTTTTGTGGGTTGCCATGCAAACCCAACAAACGCAAAGCGCTGGTAATTTGCGCTTCGGCACGCGTGGCCGCAGCACTGTCGATATCGGCTTTGTTGATCACCACCAAATCAGCCAACTCCATCACGCCTTTTTTGATGGCTTGCAAATCGTCACCCGCGTTGGGCAGTTGCATCAAACAAAACATATCGGTCATGTTGGCCACTGCGGTTTCAGATTGGCCAACTCCGACGGTCTCGACAATCACCACGTCGTAGCCTGCAGCCTCGCAGACCAGCATGCATTCACGGGTTTTCTCCGCAACACCACCCAAGGTGCCGCTGGCAGGACTTGGGCGAATATAGGCTTGTGGATGCACTGACAAATGCTCCATGCGGGTTTTATCGCCCAAGATGGATCCGCCCGACACACTAGAAGATGGGTCGACCGCCAACACCGCCACGCGATGGCCTTGGGCAATCAAGTAGAGGCCCAAAGCTTCGATGAAAGTGGACTTACCGACGCCCGGCACACCACTGATACCCAAGCGAAACGACTTACCACTGTGCGGCAAGACAGACGTCAGCAAAGCATCGGCCAACACACGGTGGTCGTTGCGGGTGGACTCCAACAAAGTAATGGCCTTGGCCATAGCGCGGCGTTGCTCGACGGGATCGCCATCGCGCAGGGCTTGTAATAGTTGAGCGGGATCTTGAACAGGCATCAGAGAACTTCAAACATGCGACCGTCGCAATCCATCAATCCGCAAGCGACTTTTGAATGTGTGACAGCACATCACGCGCGCTCACCGGAATAGGCGTACCGGGCCCATAAATACCTTTGACACCCGCTTGGTAGAGGAAGTCATAGTCTTGCCGCGGAATCACACCCCCGACGAAAACGATGATGTCGTCGGCGCCTTGCTTTTTAAGTTCGGCAATGATGGCGGGCACCAAGGTTTTGTGGCCTGCTGCCAATGTGGAAACGCCCACCGCATGCACGTCGTTCTCAATCGCTTGACGCGCGCATTCTTCTGGCGTTTGGAAGAGCGGGCCCATGTCGACGTCGAAACCTAAGTCTGCAAACGCGGTGGCCACAACTTTGGCACCACGGTCATGGCCGTCTTGGCCGAGTTTGGAAATCATCACGCGCGGACGTCGGCCTTCTTTGTCGGCAAACGCAGCGATATCGGCTTTGAGTTGGTTCCAATATTCCATCGTGTCTCCGTCGTTGTTGCCGTGGTCGTAGGCAGCGGCGTAAACGCCGGTCACTTTTTGGGTGTCGGCGCGGTGACGGCCGAATACGACTTCTAGTGCATCGCTTACTTCGCCGACGGTTGCGCGCAAACGCATGGCTTTAATCGACAAGTCGAGTAAGTTGCCGCCGTGTCCGGCAGCAAATGTCAGCGCTTCGAGTGCGGCTTTGACAGCTGCGTTATCGCGGGTAGCTTTAATTTTTTGCAAGCGTGCAATTTGTCCATCTCGCACCGCGACGTTGTCGATATCGCGCGCGTCAATCGCGTCTTCGGTGGCGAGTTTGTATTTGTTCACACCAACGATCACGTCTTGCCCCGAGTCAATCCGCGCTTGTTTTTGTGCGGCAGCAGCTTCGATTTTGAGCTTGGCCCAACCGCTGTCGACTGCTTTGGTCATGCCACCCATAGTTTCGACTTCTTCGATGATGGCCCAGGCTTTGTCAGCCATTTCTTGGGTCAACGACTCCATCATGTAACTACCGGCCCATGGGTCGATCACATTGGTTATGTGGGTTTCTTCTTGGATGATGAGTTGCGTATTGCGGGCGATACGCGATGAAAATTCCGTGGGCAACGCAATCGCTTCGTCAAAACTATTGGTGTGCAAAGACTGCGTGCCACCAAAGACGGCGGCCATAGCTTCGACCGTGGTGCGCACGATGTTGTTGTAAGGGTCTTGCTCGGTCAAACTCCAACCACTGGTTTGGCAGTGGGTGCGCAACATCAGGCTCTTGGGGTTCTTGGCGTTAAATCCCTTCATGATGCGGCACCACAACAAACGGGCGGCGCGCATTTTGGCGATCTCTAAATAGAAGTTCATGCCAATCGCCCAGA
>JBAXNJ010000100.1:0-6097 GCA_037133815.1 Betaproteobacteria bacterium | reverse complement strand
AGTTCTTCAGCAGTCACCACCAAAGACCACTGGTCGGTGGCGTCGAGCACGTTTTCGCTGAATTTTTGGCTGACATCTGCCATACGCTCTTGGATTTCAGCGAAGCGTTCTTTGGCAGCACCTGTGAGTTCTGCCCCAGACAAAACAAAATTACGCACAGCCAAGGTGTGGGCGCGTTTTTGTTCAGCGTTGAGCGAAGCAGTCGCAATGGTTTTGTATTTGGCATACAAGCGCTCATCGGCGCCCATACGCGTGTAAAAAGCGGTGACGCGAGGCAAGGCCTCTGTGTAGGCGGCACGCAAATCAGGCGAATCGGCAACAGAATGCAAATGGTTGACGGCGCCCCAAGCGCGACTGAGCTTTTCAACGTTCACATCAAGAATTGAGGAAATTTGGCTCCAGTTAGCTGGAAAGTCAGCTGCGGTAACAGTCTCTAATGCTTCATCAGCATTTGTAAGAAGCACATCCAATGCAGTGGCTATGTCTGAAGGCGCGACGGCATCGAACAACGGAAGATCAGAAAAATCAAGCAAAGGGTTAGCGCGGGTATTCATAAAAATATACGGTGAATGGGTGAGATGGACTCGGTTGTTATGAACCGACAAAAAAATGCTTATGTTTTATTTATGGCGAGTTGCGCAGATTCCAAGGTGTTTACCAACAACATCGTGATGGTCATGGGGCCAACACCGCCTGGCACGGGTGTGATGTAACCCGCAACTTGTTTTACACCTTCAAAGTCGACGTCACCACACAACTTGCCTTCGTCATTGCGGTTCATGCCAACATCTAGCACTACCGCGCCAGGTTTGACCATGTCTGGCGTCAGTACATTGCGCTTACCCACAGCAGCCACTACCACATCGGCTTGCAAGGTGATGTCTTTGAGGTTGACCGTGCCACTGTGGCAGATGGTGACGGTAGCGTTTTGCTGCAAAAGCATCAACGCCATGGGTTTGCCAACAATATTGCTGCGACCGATAACGACAGCGTGCTTACCTTTCAGCGAGAAGCCAATGCTCTCGAGCATCTTCATGCAGCCATACGGGGTACATGGCCAGAAGCCTTTTATGCCCGTCATCAAAGCGCCAGCACTGGCGATATGAAATCCGTCTACATCTTTGGCGGGACTAATGGCCTCGATGACCTTTTGCCCATCAATATGTGCAGGCAAAGGAAGCTGCACCAAGATGCCGTGGATGGATGCATCGTTGTTGAGCAAATGGACTCGTTGCAATAAATCAGCTTCGCTCAACGTTGCATCATATTTTTCGAGAACTGAATGAAAGCCTGCTTCTTCGCAAGCTTTCACTTTGTTGCGCACATACACCTGACTGGCAGGGTTTTCGCCGACCAATACAACAGCGAGTCCTGGTTTAACACCTTGGGAGTTAAGTTTTGCAGCGTCTATGGCGACTTGCGCGCGTAACTGCTTGGAGAGGGCGTTTCCGTCAATAAGTTGTGCGGTCATGGGCTAGCGCAAAATTACGCTTTGGCTGCGTTTTGACCCAATGCTGTTTTGAGCAAGTCAGCCACGGTGTTGGCGTTGAGTTTTTCCATGATGTTGGCTCGGTGCGCTTCCACGGTTTTAATGCTGATGCCTAGATCGTCCGCAATTTGCTTGTTCAAACGGCCTGCAACGATGCGCTCCAAAACTTGGGCTTCGCGTGTGGTGAGTTTGGACATCAACGCATCACGGCTTGCAGCTTGTTGGTGATCGGCAAATGCGTCTTTGGCGTGCTCAAGCATGCGTTCTACCAAGGGAACTAACTCTGCTTCTTTGAAAGGCTTTTGGATAAAGTCCATCGCGCCTTTTTTCATGGTGTCAACTGCCATGGGCACATCACCGTGTCCAGTGATAAAGACAACTGGAAGAGGTGATTTGCGCTCAATCAGCTTATCCTGTAATTCAAGTCCGGACATGCCACCCATACGGATGTCGACGATCAAGCAGGCGACTTCGCGTGCGTCATAGCGGCTGAGGAATGTTTCAGCGGAGTCGAAGCACCGAACGCGGTAGTCTTTGCCTTCGAGTAACCATTGCAACGAATCGCGAACGGCTTCATCGTCGTCGACTACATACACAGTACCTTTTTTGGGGATGAGACTCATGTAATAAAACTCCAGCTTTAGCGAGCAGGTATCCAGAAAGAAAATCTGCAACCCGATATTTGACTTGCATTGTAGAGGTTCTCAGCCTGCATCCTGCCCTCGTGCGATTCCACAATACTTCGACATAAATTCAAGCCAATTCCCATACCTTCCGCCTTGGTGGAGAAGAAAGCTTCAAACAAACGTTCCATCGCTTCGGGCGCCAAACCGCTACCGGTATCGGTAACGCTGAATTCGATGACCGAGACACCTTGCTCTGTGCGAGGAACAACTTTGAGTTCAACTTGCCGACGCGCAAATGGGCGCTGTGCTGTGTCGATTGATTCAGCTGCGTTGCGCATCAAATTGACCAAAACCTGTTCAATCAAGATGGGGTCTACATGCACTTGCGGTAAGCGACTTGCAATCACTTGGCTTAAACGCACTTGCCGTCTGCGCAATTCAATACCAGCTAGTTCAACTGCTTCAGAGATGAGTTGCGGGATGCTAGATAAGGTGCGGTTAGGTTCGCTGCGTTTTACAAAACTGCGGATGCGCTGAATGATCTGACCGGCGCGCTGCGCTTGGTGCGCTGTTTTTTCCAGCGCGGTGATCAACTCTGCTTCATTTAGTTTTTTCGCTTTGATGCGCGAAACCATCCCATTGCAATAGTTGTTGATGGCGGTCAGCGGTTGGTTGAGTTCATGCGCCACGCTAGAAGCCATTTCACCCATGGTGATGAGTCGGCTGGCAGTTTGTGCACGTTCTGCTTGCGCTTGCGCTTGTTCTTCTGCTTGGCGGCGCGGTGTGATGTCGGTCGCAATGACGATTTGCGCCAACCTACCGTCGACCCAGTTCAGATAGCGTGAACGCACCTCTAACCACTTACCCAAGTCAGGCAAAAATATTTCGGCGTTTTCGCTTTGTATTTCTTGCAGATCGTCTATTGGAAAGCCCGCAAGCGGGTCGCTGTCGTCTTCATCTGCGCCAACGGTTGCGAGTTCTGTGGAAGTGCTTTGTGTCGTGCGCGGTAAACCAGCTTGCATGACTAAACTCAAATGGCCTTGGGTCGTGGGGTCAAACCATTTGCGGTAAAGCTTATTGGCAAACAAAAGCTCTTCGCTGCCCAAAGGCGCCACGGAAACAGAGGCGTCTAAACCTTCCAGTACCGCCGTGAATCGGTCGTGCGCTGCAGAGAGTTGTTGGCGGATGCGGGTTGGCTCGGTGATGTCTGTCATCGAGGTCATCCATCCGGTTTGTTTGCCCACTGCATCCACTAAAGGTGACACGTACAAACGCGCATCAAATAGGTTGCCGTCTTTGCGTTTCACGCGCACTTGCAAGCCGTTGGTCGATGTATTGCCATCCAATTCTTTTTGCAACCTGGAATTTAAAAGCGCGATGTCTTCTTCTGGCCAGTAGGGGAAGGGCGGGAAGCGCCCCACTAATTCAGACTCAGTCCAACCTGTCATTTGGCAAAAAGCGGCGTTTACATAGGTGATGCATCCTTTCAAATCCATCGCACGCATACCCGTCAAGATGGAATTTTCCATCGCCCGACGGAAGTTGGTTTCTGCCATCAAGGCTTGCTGAGCTTGAACTCGCCGGCGCATGTGACGCCAACTGCCTATTAATAGCCATGCTGTCATGGCACTCAAAATGGCTACCAGCCAGTACATGCCGTTACCAATCATGCCTGGGGCTGTTCGGTAGGTTTGTGCATGTATGGATAGGGAGTAGCCCACCGGCATGACAGGTACTTCGTACTCATTGGTTTTAGGTAGCCAAGGCAATACCTCTGTCACGCGTGGCTTGGCTTTATTCGCTTGGCCTGCCAACACATTGTTTTTATCGTCACGCAAAGAGACGATGTATTGGCCACTGATCTCTGCCGGTATGGCGTAGCGCAGAATCCCCTCTAGTGAGTACTCCGCCACGATCACACCGTCAAACAAATTTTTTTCAAGAATAGGTACATGCAACTGCAGTTGAGAAAACGGGGCTGGCCTGGCTTTGCTGTAAGTGATAGGTTTGGAGTAGATGGGCTGCTTCAACTCTTTGGTCAGCTGAAAGATGCTCACCACGCCTGGGTCGTTGACTACAACGCCCGGATAAAGTTCGGACCGTGCGTTGGAATTGGCGCTGGAGACGCTGATAATGACACGTCGCTTGATGTCTAACCAAGTAAGACTCGAGAGTTCTGGTGTTTCGTCGATTATTTTTTGGGCAGTGGTGACAAACCCTTTTGTGCCTAATTGCTGGACGGACAAATCTTTTGAGAAGCGCATCAACTCCTCTTGTTTGTCGAGCAGCCTTAGCCTGACGCGTTGTTGTGCGTATTCCACGTCGCGGCGCACAATTTCTTGCTCGCGGTCAATTTCTTCGTATTTCAAATACCAAAAGACGCTGGTGATGGCCACCATAAAAACCAGCACAGCCATTAGGGGGGCGAGGAAGGCGAATCTGTCCTGACGGCTAGGCGGTTGGGTGCCCCACCACTTACGCCAAGCAAGTGCGATTGGTTTTCTTATAAATTGCTTGTAGTGACGAAACATAGATTACTTCTGATTATCATTGGCTTATAAATTTCATAATATAAAAACTTATAGCGCTATTTGAAATTTATAGGTTTTCATGTCAGAATTGGGCTACATTTGACAAAAACATAGGCAACCTAGGAGACAGACATGTCGGCATTACCGAATGATTTGAGAACATTTGCGCTCAACGATTCAGACAGTCAGGAAACGCGTGAATGGATGGACGCTTTGTCCGCCGTTATTCATGCAGAGGGCCCAGAGCGTGCCCACTATTTGTTAGAGCAACTGCTAGAACATGCCCGCGAAAACAGCATCGATATGCCGTTCTCTGCCAATACGGGCTATGTCAACACCATCGAGCCAGACCAAGAAGCCCATTGCCCGGGTAATATAGAAATTGAAGAGCGCCTGCGCGCCTACATGCGTTGGAACGCCATGGCGATGGTGGTCAAAGCGAACCGCCACAACCCAGAGGACGGAGGCGATCTGGGTGGTCATATTGGCTCCTTCGCTTCTTTGGCCCATATGTTTGGCGCAGGCTTCAACCATTTTTGGCATGCTGAAAACGAAAACCACGGCGGTGACTGCATTTACATCCAAGGCCACGTGTCCCCAGGCGTGTATGCACGTGCCTATTTAGAAGGACGTTTGACCGAAGAGCAATTGCTCCACTTCCGCCAGGAAGTCGACGGCAAAGGTCTCTCTAGCTACCCCCACCCGAAATTGATGCCAGAGTTTTGGCAGTTCCCAACCGTCTCGATGGGCTTAGGCCCCCTGATGGCGATTTACCAAGCCCGCTTTTTGAAATACCTGCATGCCCGTGGCATTGCAAATACCGAGAACCGCAAGGTGTGGGTGTTCTGCGGTGACGGCGAAATGGACGAGGTGGAATCGTTAGGTGCGATTGGTTTAGCTGCGCGTGAAAACCTAGACAACTTGATCTTCGTGGTGAACTGCAACTTGCAGCGCTTGGACGGCCCCGTGCGCGGCAACGGCAAGATCGTGCAAGAACTCGAAAGTGAGTTTCGTGGCTCAGGCTGGAACGTTATCAAACTCTTGTGGGGCAGCGATTGGGACTCGCTACTAGCGCGCGACAAAGATGGCGCCCTGCGTCGCATCATGATGGAAACTGTGGACGGCGATTACCAAGCCTTCAAAGCCAACGATGGTGCTTATGTGCGAAAGCATTTCTTCGGTCGCGACCCGAAGACATTAGAGATGGTCGCCCACATGAGCGACAACGATATTTGGAATTTGCGCCGCGGTGGCCACGACCCGCAAAAGGTATATGCCGCGTACCACAAAGCGGTGAACCACAAAGACCAGCCTACCGTCTTGTTGATCAAAACCGTCAAAGGTTTTGGCATGGGCAAATCAGGCGAAGGCAAAAACACCGTTCACCAAACCAAAAAGTTGACTGACGAAGACATCAAAATTTTCCGCGACCGTTTTAACTTGCCTATTCC
>JBAXNJ010000099.1:0-6118 GCA_037133815.1 Betaproteobacteria bacterium | reverse complement strand
AATTTATGCAGACCCTATCTCAATTGATCCAATCTCCCGGCCTTATTACTGCTCCGGGTGTTTACGATATGGTGTCTTTACGTTTGGCAGAGTCATACGGGTTTGATGCTTTATACATGACTGGATTTGGCACGGTTGCTTCTCACTTGGGCCTACCAGATGCTGGACTCGCAACTTATAGCGACATGCTTAATCGAGTAACAACGATGGCCTCCATGTCTAAAACTCCACTAATAGCGGATGGTGACACTGGCTACGGAGGCTTATTAAACGTTCAACACACCGTAAGGGGGTATGAACGTGCTGGGGCTGCTGCTATCCAAATTGAAGATCAAGAATTTCCCAAAAAATGCGGTCATACCCTTGGACGCCGCGTAATCCCAATGGATGATATGGTGCAAAAAATAAAAGTGGCTGTTGATTCCCGTAGTTCTCAAGATTTTCTGATCATTGCTAGAACAGACGCTCGAACCTCTTTGGGCCTAGATGAAGCACTCAGACGCGCTCAGGCTTACGCCCAAGCTGGAGCAGATATTTTGTTTGTTGAATCGCCTGAATCTATTGATGAAATGAAGCAAATAACAAAGCATGTCAATAAACCGCTTATCGCCAATATGGTAGAAAAAGGAAGAACCCCTATATTGAGTCAACAGGAGTTACTTGATATTGGTTACAAGATAGCTATTTTTCCAGTTACCTCGCTGTTAGCTTCTGTCCAAGCCATGTCAGATGTGTATCAAAACTTCAAAAACACTGGCTCTTCTAAAAATGGGACTACTTCGTTATACGACTTTACAGAACTTACGAAACTTATGGGATTTCAAGATGTTTGGTCTTTTGACGAGAAATATGGCGGACCTAGTCAGCCGAATAAATAAAGGATTTATATGATGTCTGTTTTAAAAACTTTATGCATTGCAATTGCATTTACATTCAACCTATATTTGATTGCGCAAGCACAAACACCCTATCCCAGCAAACCCATCCGATTAGTTGTTCCGTTTACCCCAGGTGGTGTAACAGATACCAGCGGACGATTAATCGCTGAACAACTTTCCAAAAGACTAGGGCAACAAGTTGTCATCGACAACAAGTCTGGTGCATCTGGAAATATTGGCACTCAATTGGTGGCATCCGCAGAACCTGATGGTTACACCCTATTACTAGCCTTTGATGGCACGATGGTTATCAACCCTCATGTATTTGAAAAAGTACCTTTTGATACTCTGAAAGACTTTGCACCAATTGGAAAAATTGGCGATGCCGTATTGATTTTGGTGGCGCATCCAGGTCTTAATGCCAAGACGCTCAAAGAGGTTATTACTTTATCTCAATCTCAGAGTGGAGGCCTTTCCTATGGCACCTCAGGAACTGGCGGAACTCCTCACATAGCTGGAGAACTATTAAAACTTAAAACAAATGCCAATTTAATTCATATTCCATATAAAGGCGGCGGGCAAGCGATGATCGACGTACTAGGTGGCAATATTCCCTTGGTTTATACAGCTATTGCAGGTGCGATCCAACACGTCAAGTCTGGCAAGTTACATGCTGTAGCTGTATCGAGTGGCCAGCGTGCCAATTCATTACCGCAAGTACCTACATTTATAGAAAGTGGTATTGCTGATTTTGAAATTAATTCTTGGGTAGGGTTGATGGCACCCTCAAAAACTCCAAAGGCCATTTTAGATAAATTAAATACTGAGCTAAATGCTGTTTTATCTGACACGGATACTAGAGAACGACTCAATGCTTTAGGTATTACCGCCATGCCTGGTAGTGCACAAAAATTTGGTGACGAAGTAAAACGCGATTTAATTCGGTACGGGCAAGTTGTCAAATCTGCCGGAATCAAGTCAGAATAAAAAATTATAGATTTTTATAAACATAGGCCCTATGTTTTCTTTCATAGTCCAACGATTACTACAAGCTGTCATCGTGATGGTGTGTGTTGCATTTGTAGCCTTTCTATTGTTCCAATATGTTGGCGATCCTGTTCTTTTTATGCTTGGGCAAGACGCAACCGCGGATCAAATCATCGCTTTACGCAAAGATTTAGGACTCGACAGATCTTTTGTCATTCAGTTTTTCAACTTCTTAATCAATGCAGTCCAAGGAGAATTTGGAATCAGTTTGCGTCAAGGCGCGAAAGTTTCTAGGTTAATTGCCGAACGCTTACCAGCAACGCTTGAGTTGGCTTTTGTTGCTGCTGGTTTGGCTTTATTGGCTGGCATTCCCATGGGCGTTTATGCTGCTCTAAAACGAGACGCATGGATGAGTCAATTACTAATGACAGTCTCTTTGCTCGGCGTATCTCTTCCTACTTTTTTAATTGGTATTTTGTTAATTCTTTTCTTTTCTGTTTTGCTCGGATGGTTCCCCAGTTTTGGCCGAGGTGATGTCATTCGATTGGGGGGATGGAGCACTGGCTTACTCTCTGCCAAAGGCTGGCATCATATTATTTTGCCCGCCTTGACTTTGGCAATTTTTCAACTGACTTTAATCATGCGACTCGTCAGGGCAGAAATGTTAGAAGTTTTAAGGACTGACTATATTAAGTTTGCCCGCGCGCGTGGACTGTCAAATAGTGCCATCCATTTCGGCCATGCGCTTAAAAACACCTTAATCCCCGTCATGACTATTACAGGATTGCAACTTGGCGGTTTAATTGCTTTCGCCATCATCACAGAGACGGTATTTCAATGGCCAGGAATGGGTTTGTTATTCATACAAGCAGTCACCTATGCGGATGTCCCAGTCATGGCCGCGTATTTATGCTTAATTGCACTGATATTTGTAGTGATCAATTTGATTGTGGATTTACTTTATTTCGCCGTAGATCCAAGGCTTCGCATTGGTAATTTGGGTGGACGTTCAACATGAGGAATCCCATCGGCCATTGGCTCAACAGCGATATAGGTCATAGCTTCAAAGCATCTAAAACAGCCACAGGTGCCGCTGGCATCGCTTTTGTGTTTATTTTTTGCGCCATATTTGCCCAATGGGTTGCACCCACCAACCCCTTTGACCCCGCCAGCTTGGACTTGATGGATGCACGTCTACCACCCGCTTGGGTAGAAGAAGGTAGTCTCAAATATTTACTCGGTACCGATGACCAAGGACGAGATATCTTGTCGGCATTGATATATGGCGCACGTATTTCGTTGATAGTAGGAATAGCCTCAGTCGCGGTATCTTTGTGTGTGGGGGTGAGTCTAGGACTTTTGGCTGGATTCAGAGGGGGCTGGCTGGATACCTTCCTAATGCGACTATGCGACATCATGCTTTCTTTCCCAGCTATTTTGGTGGCCTTGCTTATTGCCGGTGTTGGCCGCGCCCTACTTCCCCAGGCAGATGAATCTTTGGCATTTGTTGTATTAATTGTGTCTATTTCACTCACGGGATGGGTGCAATATGCGCGCACTGTGCGCGGAACCACTTTGGTCGAACGCAATAAAGAGTATGTGCAAGCTGCCCGCGTCACGGGTGTAGCACCTTTCAGAATCATGGTGCGTCATGTTTTGCCTAATGTGCTCGGTCCTGTATTGGTCTTAGCCACTATTCAAGTAGCGACCGCCATCATTACGGAAGCGACGTTGTCTTTCCTGGGTGTTGGCGTACCGCCCACTTCACCTTCACTAGGAACGCTGATTCGAATTGGTAACGACTTTTTATTTTCAGGCGAATGGTGGATCACCATATTCCCAGGCCTCACCTTGGTGCTAATAGCCTTGTCCGTCAATTTATTAGGTGACTGGCTTCGTGATGCACTCAACCCACGCCTACATTAAAAATCTTCTCCTTATGCATACCCGAGCCCGTCGACCATGAACTTACTAGAACTCAAAAATTTGGTGGTTGAGTTTCCTAGTCGCCATGGAACCTTGCGCGCACTTGACGGTATTTCCTTTGAAATATCCCCTGGAGAAATTTTAGGAGTTGTTGGCGAATCTGGTGCCGGCAAATCACTCACTGGGGCGTCCATCATTGGGCTACTAGAACCCCCGGGACGCGTTGCTAGCGGAGAGATTATCTTAAAAGGCCAGCGCATCGATAACTTGTCTAACGACCAAATGCGCAGCATTCGTGGGCGCAAGATTGGCGCTATTTTTCAAGACCCGCTGACATCGCTCAATCCTTTGTATTCGATAGGCAAGCAACTTACCGAAACTATTCAAACCCATATCCCTATGTCGGATGCCCAAGCCCGTCAACGTGCGATTGCACTATTGCAAGACACTGGAATTCCAGCGGCAGCTGAACGTATTGACCATTACCCGCATCAGTTTTCTGGCGGCATGCGTCAAAGGGTTGTCATTGCATTGGCCTTAGCCGCAGAGCCAGAACTCATCGTGGCGGATGAACCTACTACCGCATTGGATGTCTCGATTCAAGCGCAGATCATTGGATTGTTAAAGAATATTTGTAAACAAAAGGGGGCCGCAGTGATGTTGATCACCCACGATATGGGTGTGATCGCAGAAACCTGTGACCGAGTTGCAGTCATGTATGCAGGCCGTATTGTGGAGATAGGCCCTGTTCAGCAAGTTATCCACCAGCCTCAACATCCCTACACCGTCGGTCTGATGGCCTCCATTCCAGATATAGAAAATGACCGAGAACGACTCAACCAAATTGATGGCTCCATGCCTCGTTTAAATGCCATACCTGCGGGCTGTGCTTTTAATCCAAGATGCTCACAAGTATTTATCAAATGCAAACAGGCTAAACCTGAATTGAAAACGGTAGATGGTTTAACCCGCACCGAAGTCGCTTGTTGGCTACAAAGCGATTTAACAAGAAGTACTCTATGAACACTTCTAATTTATCTAGTTCCTCTAAAGACGCATTAGTTATTGCAAATGATTTAGCCAAAACATTTGATGTATCTGCCTCGTGGCTGACCCGCGCCATTGAACGTAAGCCACGTCAACTTCTAAAAGCAGTAGATGGCGTCAGCTTTCAGATCGAAAAAGGTACGACATTAGCCCTGGTCGGCGAGTCGGGTTGCGGCAAAAGCACAGTGGCGCGATTACTTGTTGGTTTGTACGAACCGACACGGGGCGGGTTTACCTTTGATGGACAAGATGCACACGCCGCTTTCAAATCTGATAACGCTAAAGCAATGCGTCGACGCATTCAAATGATTTTTCAAGATCCCTATGCGAGCTTGAATCCACGCTGGACAGTTGAAGCCATTGTTGGAGAGCCTTTGCATGAACATCAGCTTATTGAGGATGAAGGAGAGCTTCAAGTCCGAGTCACCGAGTTATTGCAATCTGTAGGCTTGTCAAGCCAAGACATGTCTAAGTACCCACACCAATTTTCAGGCGGTCAACGACAGCGTATATCTATTGCCCGCGCGCTTGCAACTGCACCAGAGTTTTTGGTATGCGATGAGCCCACCTCTGCTCTAGATGTCAGCGTACAAGCACAAGTGCTCAACATCATGAAAGACTTACAACGTGCGCGCGGTCTAACTTATCTATTTATTTCACATAACTTAGCAGTGGTGAGGCATGTCAGTGACAAGGTAGGGGTCATGTATCTAGGGCAACTGGTGGAATTGGCTGATAAGCACAGCCTATTTAGCAATCCAAAACATCCGTACACCCGTATGTTGTTAGATGCCATCCCCAAACTCAAGGATACTGGGCGTGCACGAACACCGGTACAAGGCGAAGTACCGAACCCACTTAACCCTCCATCGGGTTGTGGTTTTCACCCGCGCTGTCCAATAATGAGTGCACGTTGCAAAATCGAACGACCTTCTCTAAAAACTATACAAGGCATTCAAGTCGCATGCCATGCAGTAGAGGAAGGTCGCCATTAATTTCAAGGCAACGTGTGAATTAAATTATTTCACATTGACGTAATACATCTTCGGCGCATCATTTGAGTTGTGCGACATCGTGACGTTTTGTTTCATAGCCCAAGGGCGCATTTGGTGATGCAGTGGGATATACAAAACTTCATCACGCGTCAAAGTCAAGGCTTCTTTGATGAGTGCGTCGCGTTTGTTTTTATCGGTCTCCCCCTTCATCGCTTCAACCAATGCGTCGATTTTGTTATTACTGGTTTTTGAAAAATTAAAACTGCCATCTGCACCTTGTGTTCG
>JBAXNJ010000098.1:0-6158 GCA_037133815.1 Betaproteobacteria bacterium | reverse complement strand
CCTTTGATCATCAGCGGCACCGTGACCGATGCATCGGGTCGTATTTTGAGTGGACAAACCGTGACTGCGTTTTGGCATAGCGTGCGCCATGCCAAACCCTTAGCCATTGGTTTGAATTGCGCATTGGGCGCCGCCTTGATGCGCCCCTATTTGCAAGAACTTGCGCGTGTAGCAGGCGACACATTTATTAGCTGCTACCCCAACGCAGGGTTGCCCAATCCCATGAGTGACACAGGCTTTGACGAAACACCTGCAGACACATCACGCCTGTTGCACGAATTTGCAGCGGATGGATTGGTGAATATTGTGGGCGGTTGTTGTGGAACGACGCCTGAACATATCGCTGCCATTGCCAGTGCAGTGATGGACCAAAAAGCACGCGATATCAGCGCGGGGCCTTTTTACCGCGAAGCGGCCTAATTAATTGGTTGATAGCGCTGTACAACTTAACTTTTAAAGACGGGTATCCATATGACTGCGCTCCACCAACTCAGCGCGTGTGACGCTGCCGCCCAACTCGCCCAACGCACTTTGCGTGCGGAAGACTTGGTGCGCGCATGCATAGAACACATCGATGCGCGAGAACCCGAGGTACAAGCTTGGGCGTATTTGCAACGCGATGTTGCCATTGCGCATGCCAAGCAGTTAGATGCTGGCGCGCATCATGGCCTTTTGCATGGGTTGCCGATTGGCGTCAAAGATTTGTTGGCTACATCCGACATGCCAGCCACCTATGGCTCGCGCATCTATGCCAATTACCGTCCTGGCTTTGACGCGGCCTGTGTATCAGTTGCACGTCAACAAGGGGCAGTGGTTTTGGGAAAAACCGTTAGCACCGAGTTCGCCACCTTTCAACCCAACCAAACACGCAACCCACTCCGCTTGACCCACACACCTGGCGGCTCATCGTCTGGCTCTGCCGCCGCTGTGGCTGACAGCATGGTGCCTTTAGCGATTGGTACGCAGACAGCGGGATCGTTGATTCGGCCAGCTTCCTATTGCGGCATCGTTGCTTTTAAGCCGAGCTTTGGATGTGTTGCGCGCGCGGGCGCAAAGCCTCTCTCCGACACCCTAGACACGGTAGGCGCCATGGCACGTACGGTGCCCGATGCGGCATTGTTTGCTGCCGCCATGAGCGGTCGCCACACGTGGTTGGTCAAGCCTTTGGGTGATGTGCTTTCACGGCCATTGCGCGTGGGTATTTGCAGAACCTATGAGTGGAGTCAAGCCGGCACCGATACGCAAAATGTATTTGCAAACGCAGAGCAAGCCCTTAAAAACGCACCAGTCTTTGAAGTAAAAGACTTGCAGTTGCCCGCAGACTTTCAAACATTGGCGTATGCGCAAACGCAAGTGCAGTTGTTTGAGCAAGCGCATAACTTGGCGCATGAATATATTGCGCATTACGCAGAGTTAAGCCCCCGCCTACAAGGCATTTTGAAAAGTGGCAAAGAGATCACGCATGCGCAATACGACGCAGCCCAGCAACACATTGCCAAATGTCGATTGCAGCTGCAAGCTGTATTTCAAGACGTGGATGTGTTGCTAACACCGAGCGCACAAGGCGAGGCGCCGGATAGTTTGGACAACACGGGCGACCCCGTGTTTTGTCGTATTTGGACGGTGTTGCATACACCCGCCATCAACGTGCCTGCCGGACAGGGCGCAACCGGCATGCCCGTGGGTTTGCAAGTGGTTGGTCCAGTCGGCAGTGATGCGTTGACATTAGCAGCGGCACATGCCGTGCACCAGCACATTACTTAAACCTTTCGCAATCATTAAGGGTAAAGCCCGCGTAGCGCGACCTCAAGTCAAGACGCACGTGGTCTAAAATACGCATCTTCTCAAGGAGCGTTGCAGCTTTGCCATCGTGCGCAAAGTCAGGCTTGGGAAGATTCTTTTGCAACGACGCTCACCTGATTGATCTGCCCAGGTGAGAGAACCCCCCATGTATCCAATGTCCGTGCCGCCTATGAAACTCTCAGGTCTAGAACCTGTGTTGATTGGTGCGCTAGAGCCTGATGTGAACGGCAACACGCAGCGCGCATCGTTTGTCAATGTGGGCGAACGCACCAATGTCACCGGCTCCAAAGCCTTTGCCCGCATGATTTTGAATGGTGATTACGAACAAGCACTTGCTGTCGCCCGTCAACAAGTAGAAAACGGCGCACAAATCATCGACGTCAACATGGACGAAGCTATGCTCGATAGCCAAGCAGCGATGGTGCGGTTTTTAAACCTCATGGCGGGCGAACCAGACATTGCGCGCGTGCCAGTGATGGTCGATTCCAGCAAATGGTCGGTTATTGAAGCGGGTTTGCGTTGTATTCAAGGCAAAGGCATCGTCAACTCGATCAGCATGAAAGAAGGCGTGGATGAGTTCAAACGCCAAGCCACCTTGGTCAAACGTTATGGCGCTGCAGCTGTGGTGATGGCGTTTGATGAAAAAGGCCAAGCGGATACCTTTGCGCGCAAGAAAGAAATTTGTGAACGCGCCTACCGCATCTTGGTAGATGAAGTTGACTTTCCTCCAGAGGACATCGTCTTCGACCCCAATATTTTTGCGATTGCCACAGGTATCGAAGAACACAACAACTACGCAGTCGACTTTATTGATGCCACGCGCTGGATCAAACAAAACTTGCCTGGTGCCAAAGTCAGCGGTGGCGTGTCGAATGTGAGCTTTTCATTTCGCGGCAACGACCCAGTACGCGAAGCGATACATACGGTGTTTTTGTACCACGCGATTGCTGCAGGCATGGACATGGGCATCGTCAACGCAGGCATGGTAGGTGTGTATGACGACCTAGAGCCCGTTTTGCGTGAACGTGTGGAAGATGTGGTGCTCAATCGAACACCGAAATACAAAGAAGGCGAAGAGCACCTCACCCCTGGTGAGCGATTGATCGAAGTGGCTGAAAGCGCCAAAGGCGCAGCCAAAGACGACAGCCAAAAACTCGCGTGGCGCGGTACATCGGAGGCGCCCATTACTGTGGCGCAACGCTTAAGCCACGCATTGGTACACGGCATTACTGAATTCATTACCGACGACACCGAAGAGGCTTACCAAGAGATTTTGAAAAAAGGCGGACGCCCTTTGCATGTAATCGAAGGCCCATTAATGGACGGCATGAATGTAGTGGGCGATTTGTTTGGCCAAGGCAAGATGTTTTTGCCCCAAGTGGTGAAATCTGCGCGTGTGATGAAGCAAGCCGTGGCGCACCTCGTGCCTTACATCGAAGAAGAAAAACGTTTGCAAGCGCAAGCGGGTGAAGATGTGAAAGCCAAAGGCAAGATCGTCATCGCAACAGTGAAAGGCGATGTGCACGACATTGGTAAAAACATCGTCACAGTCGTATTGCAATGCAACAACTTTGACGTAGTGAACATGGGTGTGATGGTGCCTTGCCACGAAATTTTGGCCAAAGCCAAAGAAGAAGGTGCTGACATGATCGGCCTCTCGGGGCTTATCACCCCGTCGCTAGAAGAAATGCAATACGTCGCAGGCGAAATGCAAAAAGACGAATATTTCCGCGGCAAAAAAATGCCGCTGATGATTGGCGGTGCGACAACTAGCCGTGTGCATACTGCCGTGAAAATTGCGCCTCACTATGAAGGCCCAGTGGTTTATGTGCCAGATGCATCGCGCAGCGTGAGCGTGGCGCAAGGCTTGTTGTCAGAACAAGCGGCGAAATATATTGCTGAGTTGAACGCCGATTACGTCAAGGTGCGCGAACAGCACGCTAATAAAAAACAAACTCCCTTGATTAAATTGCACGAAGCACGTGCGAATGCTGCAATAGTTGAGTGGGATAACTACAAACCCACCAAGCCTAAATTCATCGGTAAGCGCGTCTTTAAAAACTTCGATTTAGCAGAACTAGAACCGTTTATCGATTGGGCGCCTTTTTTCCAGACTTGGGATTTGGCAGGACCTTTCCCCGCGATCTTGGAAGACGATGTGGTCGGCGATGAAGCCAAAAAAGTATTTGCCGATGGCCTGGCCATGCTGAAAAAAATCATCGAAGGCCGCTGGTTGACAGCCAATGCGGTGGTGGGTTTGTACCCTGCGCAACGCGTCGGTGACGACGTTGTCTTGTATACAGATGAAACACGCCAACAACAGGTGATGACTTGGTATGGCTTGCGCCAGCAAACCGTGAAACCTAACAATAACCCCAACCGTTGTTTGTCCGATTTTTTGGCTGATCAAACCCAAGCCGCTGACTACGTGGGCTTATTTGCCGTAACCACTGGAATAGGCAGCGAGAAGCAAGAAAAGCGCTTCACCGATGCGCATGATGACTACTCGGCTATTTTGTTCAAAGCATTAGCAGACCGCTTGGCAGAAGCCTTTGCCGAATGCATGCACCAGCGTGTGCGCAAAGACTTGTGGGGCTATGCGGCAGATGAATCGCTCAGCAGTACAGAATTGATTGCAGAAAAATACCAAGGCATTCGCCCTGCCCCTGGTTACCCCGCTTGCCCAGACCACAGCGCCAAGCGCGCCATGTTTGATGTCTTGCAGTGTGGCGATATTGGTATGGCCTTGACCGAGAGTTTGGCGATGACGCCAGCGGCCAGCGTGAGCGGTTTTTATCTGGCGCATCCGCAAGCGAGTTACTTTAATGTGGGGCGTATTGGGGAAGACCAAGTGCAAGATTTGGCGCTAAGACAAGGTGTTGAAGTAAAAGACTTGCAGAGACTGTTGGCTCCCAACCTATAAATTAATTTAGAACATGCTGTTTTGCTTTCGGTCTTGTCGGACTAATTTGGCAGCTCTAATATCCATGAAAAAAAGAAGCGCAAATTACGAGCAAGTTGCGCTTCTATAAAAAAATCCAAGTGTGAAATGGCAACGCACACACTTTTAAATGAACCAAGCCTAAGTCGGCTTTTTAGTGCTTAAACACTCCTTCATAAAGTCTTTACGCTCTTGGCCTTTTTTGCCTTCTGCATTTTTGTTGCAAGTTGCCATGCGATTGGGTTTTTTAGGTTTTTCATCTTCTGCGTGCACGGTGCTTAGGGCGAATGCCAAGCTAAACCCCAGCAGGTAGGTAAACGCCTTCATTCAAATTCCTTTCTCAAGTATTACGGTTGATACAAACAAATGGAAGTTGTGTCGCGAGCGATCTGCTTGCTGTCAAAACGACCAAAGGTATTGTTGAGATATGTGCCTACTTGGTGGTTGTGTAAGGGTTACAAAGTTTGATAGTTTGAAAGCCTCAGAGTTTCAGTACGACAGGGTCTTAAGGCGTTTTACTGACCTACTAGCACTCTTCGGTATTGAATAGCCTCAGCAATATGCGCTGTTTCAACAGCATCTGAGTTTGCTAAATCAGCAATCGTGCGCGCCACCCGCAAAGCGCGGTGTGTGCTGCGGCCAGACCAGCCAAGTTGCGCTGCTACCTTATTCAAAAACTGTAGGGCTTGTTCGGATGCGTTAACTAACTTCTCTAATTGCGCGCTGGCTATATGCTGGTTATCGACACCTTGCCTGTTAACGGCGCGCGTATGCGCCGCCATGCATCGTGCTCGCACCGATGCAGTTGATTCGCCAACAGCGGCATGCAGCAAATCCTCCGGCCGAAGCGTGGCGACCTCGACTTGCAAATCAATGCGATCCAACAATGGCCCGCTTAATTTGCCTTGGTAGCGCGCAACTTGGTCTGGCGTGCATCGGCAGGCCTTCAACGGCGACCCCAAATAACCACAAGGGCAAGGGTTCATGGCCGCAATCAATTGGAAATGCGCAGGAAACTCTGCCTGTGTGGCCGCGCGCGACAAAGTGATGCGCCCGTTTTCTAAGGGCTCGCGCAAAGCCTCAAGGGCTCGACGCGGGAACTCTGGCAACTCATCTAAAAACAACACGCCGTGGTGCGCGAGAGAAATCTCACCTGGCCGAGGTGGCGAGCCGCCGCCCACCAATGCGACGGAGGTAGCCGTGTGGTGCGGACTGCGGGTAGGCCTCTGCCTCCATTGCGCAATATCAAACCGACCGCTCAAACTCGCGATTGCCGCAGACTCGAGTGCTTCTTGCAATGTCATGTCTGGTCGCAGAGCGGCAAAGCGATGCGCCAACATGGACTTACCCGTTCCAGGCGGCCCTACTAATAAAAGAGAGTGCCCGCCTGCTGAGGCAATCTCTAGTGCACGTT
>JBAXNJ010000097.1:0-6268 GCA_037133815.1 Betaproteobacteria bacterium | reverse complement strand
GAATTGGCGACTGAAGAGTTACATTATGTAACTTCCCACATTATGAGAGACTTGCGCATTATTCGTGTAATAACCGTGTAATTGATACTTTAGGTTAAATACGCCTTATAAGTCGTTGAATTTAAACGACTTTTATAGGGGAATTTTGGGGGTTTGTCTATTGCCGCGGACTTAACAGTCCGGTGCTCTACCAACTGAGCTATCGAGGAATATATTTGGTTTTAGCAAGCCAGTTTTGAGCTGTTTTGGTCGAACCAACTGCTACAAATATGTGCTTTTTTGCTAGCTGCGCATTGTAACAAATAAATTTAAAGCCACGAAAAAGTTGGCACAGATGCTATTTAGAAAACAACAGCCCCCACTTTGCTAGTCCCTCGTGGGGACTTTTTTATTTTGCAACCAAATGCATAGGAATTGAATATTAAATGGATACGAATGCGGTTTCTATTAGTTCTTTAAAACCTGAAATATCACTGCATTTTTATATTCGCTTGGCGTATCAATTTGCCAAATCTTTCAAAATCTTGGCGGTTTAACTGAGTGAATTGGTCAACGCTCAAGTTACCTGGTTCTCCACCTAGACCTTTTAACTTTGCCTGTACATCAGGAAGTTTAATGATCTTCGCTACTTCGGTTTGCAACTTGGCAACTACATCTGGGGGTGTACCAGTTGTAACAAATACCCCGTACCAAGTACTCATCTCAAAACCAGTAACGCCAGCCTCAGCAAGTGTGGGAACGTTTGGTAGTTCTGAACTTCTTTGTGCAGTTGTAACAGCAAGAGCTTTGAATTTTCCGGCCTTAATTTGTCCCATTGCAGACGACGTTGTGTCAAACATGATCTGAACATTTCCCGCAATAACGTCTAGGTGAGCTTGCGAGCTTCCTTTGTATGGGACATGAATACTTTTAACACCAGCAGCAATATCAAAACCCTCGCCAGCAATGTGCTGCGTACTTCCAACACCTGATGATGCGTATTTGAATTCTTCGGGCTTGTTTTTCATTAACGTCACTAACTCTTTAACCGTGTTGGCGGGGACAGAAGTTCCCACAACTAAAACGTTAGGGACCGTTACTACAAGTGCAATTGGAGTCAAATCCTTCATTGGATCGAAACTTAATTTAATTAGATGGGGTGCAATCGCTTGGCCTGTATTGGTTGCAACTAAGAGAGTATGTCCATCTGGTGGTGCTTTAGCCGTGAGTTCTGCAGCTATCGTGTTTGAAGCGCCTGGTTTATTTTCAACAATGAAAGTGCCTTTAAGTGAATCCGTCATTTTTTCGGCCAACATGCGCGCAATGATGTCAGTTCCTCCTCCTGCTCCTGCACCAACCATCAGTTTTACTGGCTTGGTAGGGTAGGCGGTCTGGGCATTCACAACAGTACTGAAAGTTAACAAAGCAGCAAGTGAGTAAATAAATCTTTTCATAATTAAATCCGTTTCAAGCTATAGACGTTGTAGATTTTTGTTGGTGGTGGTGTAGGCCCATTCGACAAGCCAATTCAAACGCATTGATCAAGGCTTGTGGGTTGGCAATGTCTTTTCCTACGATGTCATAAGCAGTTCCATGCGCTGGAGTAGTGATTGGTATTGGCAGGCCACCATGTACCGTTACCCCTTTTTCGAATCCCATTAATTTCATGGCGATTTGACCTTGATCGTGGTACATGGTTACTACGCCGTCATATCCATTTCCATCTTTGCGAATCGCTCTGACAAATGCTGTATCTGCAGGAAATGGACCATCTGCAGGAAATCCTGCGGCCTTAGCCAATTCAATACCCGGTGCGATTATTTTTATTTCTTCATCGCCATAGTTGCCGTTATCACCGTTGTGTGGGTTTAGTCCACAAACGGCAAGCCTTGGGTCATATTTACCTGAAGCATGAAGAGCTTTTGCAATCATTTCAATTGCATCCGCAACCTTTTGTTTTGTTAATAGGTTACTAACGTCTTTAAGTGGAACATGCGATGTAACACGAGCAGTCCATAAGTCCTCGAGTACGTTCAATTCCCCACAAACACCTTCGAATTGAAGAAGATCTTCAAACCAGCGCAATTCATCCTCTTGTTGCATACCACCAAGCCTTAAAGCGCTTTTGTTCAAAGGGGCGAAACAAAACGCATCTGCCAGACCTTCGCTGACTAATTTCACGCCTTCAGTTAAACCAGCAAGCATGTATGCGCCATTCTTTGGGCTGATCTCACTAGGATTGAATTTGGGGGAGTTCAATCCTGACCAGGTGTGCCAAGTGACCTTATTATTTGTCGTAATCAGGTTTTTTTGACTGATCAAAATAATTTCAACATCATTTGACTTTTCATGATGGTGCAATAACTTTTGGGTCAGTTCAGGACCAATCCCGGCGGGGTCCCCAGAAAAAAGGGCAATTGTTAGTTTGGACATTTAGATTTCTATAATCTGTAATTACAGATTACAGTATGGTGTTAATTAGCACAAATCTTTATTGGTTTTTACCCTTGGATCCAAATGAATAAAAAAGAACCAATTTCGCGTACGTCTTTACATGCCGAGGTAACCGAGCGCGTTCGCCAATTGATTGTGGAGTCCAAAATTCAGCCCGGAGAACGTGTCCCTGAGTTACAAATCAGCCAAGACTTGGGCGTTTCTCGAACCCCAATACGAGAGGCGCTAAAGGTTCTTGCTTCGGAGGGGTTGGTAGAACTTTTGCCACTTAGAGGCGCCATAGTAAAAAAATTCAATGCTAAAGATGCTGCAGATATGCTGGAAGTTATGTCATTGATAGAGGCTTTTGCAGCTCAAAAGGCATGCAAGGCAGATCAGGTTGAAATTGATCATATTTTGTCCTTGCATCAAAAGATGAAATCTCTTTACGAAAAAGGAAAAAGACCAGCCTACTTCGATTTGAATCAAAAGATACACGATGGCATAGTGAATATGGCTAATAACGAAACACTATCTATGGTTCACGCCACACTCAGCAAACGTATGCGAAGCCTTAGGTACAGTGGTAACAATACGCCTGAGAATTGGAGCGATGCATTGGCTGAACACGAGGAAGTCGCTCAAGCGTTAAGACTGCGAGACAGTAAGAGAATCACTAAAGCCATTCAACTTCATTTTGCCAACACCATTAAAAGAGTCGCTATCTAGTTGAGGTTATTCTTTATGGCTGTAGTCAGCACAATATCCTTAGGCGTAACGAAATAAACCATGGAGCAATTAATTTGCAGATCTTTTGCAACTCAGCATTGCCATGGCTTCACTCGCTTTCTCCTTTCCAGCGCACTTCGACGGCTTGACATGTCCGCTTATGAGAGGCCCTTTCAATACCTTATGACTTTAGCGCTGCCTTAAGCTGCTCTATACGATCCTGCCCCCAAAACATTTCTTCTCCAGCAAAAAATGTTGGAGCGCCAAAGACGCCCCGTTCGACAGCTTGTGTGGTGACGTCTTTGAGTCTATCTTTGGTGGCTTGCTCGTTTGCTAGCTGAAGTAACTCGGGAGGGTCAAAGTGCGCTTCGCGCAGAACCTGCTCAACAATTTCAGGTGCGTTGAGGTTTAGACCATCTATCCAAATGGCTTTGAAAATGACGTCCATGAATTCATGCATGCGTGCATCTGAGCGCATTTGCAATCCTGTCAGCATGCGCATCAGGGTGGTGGTAATGATCGGAAAGAAAGGGTTTCTTTTCAGGGGAACGCCGTAGCTGTCTGCAAAACGCTGGAAGTCAACAAAGATGTATTTGCCCTTGGCAGGCACGCTAACGGGAGAGGCGTTTCCTGTAGCTTTGAATACTGCGCCCAACAGCATGGGAAGATAAATGGGAGTGGCACCTGTTTCCGCTTTGATTTTTTCTATTTGTGTGTGCGCCAAATAGGTGGCCAAGCTGCCAAAGTCAAAATAATAATCAAATGTTTTTGCCATGTTTTTTCTCTTTGAAAGTGTTGTCAAAACTTTTCCATATAGGGTCGCAAATCGAGTTCGTGCGTCCAAGCGTCTCTGGGTTGTTGGTGGAGCATCCAATAGGCGTCTGCAATGTGATCTGGATTGAGAATGCCACCCTGATCTTTTAATGCGTAGCGCTCAGGGAACAGTGTGCGAATGAATTCTGTATCAATGGCGCCATCAATGATGGTGTGTGCCACATGGATACCCAGTGGACCCAATTCGCGAGCCATACTTTGCGCAAGGGCACGCAAGGCCATTTTGCCGCCAGAAAATCCGGCAAAGTTCGCGCTACCTCTTAAAGAAGCGGTGGCGCCCGTAAAAATAATGGTTCCTTTTTGGCTGGTACCACCTGTTTGGGGTTCGCTGTCATTGGCTCTGGAGACCATTCGCTTGGCAACCTCGCGTCCATTTAAGAAACCAGCCAAACAAGCCATCTCCCACATTTTTGTGTAGCGGCGTGCTGTCTCGGTCAAGATGCTGCTGGGTGAGTTGGCACCGATATTAAAAACCATCACTTCAATAAAGCCGATGTTGGACTCAATGTGATCTATAAGAGCAATCACTTCATCTTCTTTGCGGGCATCTGAAGCAAATCCAAATGCAATCTCCCCTGATTGATGAATTTGGTCAAGCAATGGTTGTAATTTTTCAAGGGATCTACGGGTAGCACAAACAGTGAAACCCTCTCGCGCAAATCGCTTGGCTACAGCGCCACCAGTTGCGTCACCAGCACCTATGACCAAGCAGACTTTTGATTTTTTCATTGAGTCTCTTTAATTGAAAAAACTTGAAATAGATTACTAGGATTTTTTTGTAAAGCTATATTTATTCAGTTTGCAAAAGAGCTGTTGACTAACCGCCAAGATAGGACGGTCAGTCAAGTTTTAGGGTTAAGTCGCCCCATGCGCTTCAACATAAAGCGCATAGATGGAATGAGAACTAGTCATATAAAGACGGTTTTTCTTCGGTCCACCAAAAGCCAAATTGGCGCAACGCTCAGGCAGTTTGATAAAACCAATGGCTTTGCCTTGTGGGTTAAAAACCATCACGCCATCTAAATCTTCAGATTTGCCCTTAAGTTGAAACACCTTGCGACCATTGATATCTGTTGGTTCTGGTTGTAGAGCACCATTACTTCCCCAACCACACCAGAGGTTTCCGTCTCTGTCAACTCTAAAGCCATCTAGTGAGCCTTGGTCCGCAGCGTCAACCACTTTTGTTTTGTTCGTTAAAGTGCTGTCTGCATTCACGTCGTAACTCCAAATGCTGCGGTTGGGAGTTCCTTTCCATTCCACGACGTAGAGTTTTTTCTCGTCTGGGGAAAAAGCGAGGCCGTTCGGATTTACCAAATCTGTAATTGCCGCAGATATTTTTCCATCAGAGCCAATTCGGTAAACATTGGTAGTCGCTTGCTCTGGTTTGGCCCGTGTACCTTCCCATTCGCCATTGATACCAAATAACGGATCCGTAAACCAAATAGAGTCATCTGATTTAACGACCACGTCATTGGGTGCATTCAGGCGCTTGCCTTCAAAGCTATCGGCCAATACGGTAATTTTTCCGTTTGCTTCTGTACGTGTAACTCTGCGTGTTACGGAGTGCTCGCAGGTAATAAGTCTGCCTTGGCGGTCAAATGTATTACCGTTAGCGTAGTTTGATTTTTCGCGGAAGACGCTGGTCTTACCAGTCGCTTCATCAAACTTCATGATGCGGTTATTGGGAATATCGCTGAAAAGCAAGTATCCACCCTTGGCGGAATACGCAGGGCCCTCGGCCCACCTGAATCCGGTTGCAACTTGCTCGATAGTGCTGCTATAAATCCTGTATTTGGCAAAGCTTGGATCCAATATAAAAACATTGGGATCTGGGTAGCGCTGGTTTGGCAGGAAATTAAAAGCTTGGGCCCCAGCGCCCAAGCTCATTGCAGTTAGTCCACCACCTACAGCTGCCGTTAAGAAATGACGGCGTGAATTTTTTGATCGGGTTTGCATATTGTCTCCTTATGAATATTGGTTGTATTGATTTGTTACCAATTTTCAAATGTACACCTTGAAAAAGCTGAATTTATGAGCGTAACTCAAGGAAAACCCTGCCTAGTAAACGTACATAATCTCCCTTGAAATACAGGAGAAATATCATGAAAAAATTCCTAGCAAGCTTTATGACAAGTTTGTGCCTTACATCTGTATGGGCTTGGCCAGATAAACCCGTCACCATCATTGTTCCGTTTCCTCCAGGCGGTTCAACAGATTTAATCGCGCGAACTCTCGCGCCCAAACTTCAAGAAAAATTTGGTGGAACCTTTATTACCGACAACAAAGCAGGCGC
>JBAXNJ010000096.1:0-6280 GCA_037133815.1 Betaproteobacteria bacterium | reverse complement strand
GCCGCAAAGAAATCAAAATTGCCGAAACCGAAATGCCCGGTTTGATGGCGATGCGGCAAGAATTTGGCACAACACAGCCCTTAAAAGGCGCGCGCATCACAGGCTCTTTGCATATGACCATTCAAACGGCTGTGTTGGTGGAAACGCTACAAGCCTTGGGCGCCAATGTGCGTTGGGCGTCTTGCAATATTTTCTCCACCCAAGACCATGCCGCAGCTGCTTTAGTGGCTAACGGCACGCCCATATTCGCTTACAAAGGCGAAACCTTGGATGACTACTGGGATTACACCCACCGCATTTTTGAATTCGGTGCAAAAGGCACTGAGGGCGAAGGCCCCAACATGATCTTGGACGACGGTGGCGACGCGACCTTGCTTATGCACTTGGGCAAACGCGCTGAGACAGATGCTTCTTTGTTGGCCAATCCTGGTAGCGAAGAAGAAATCTGCTTGTTCAATGCCATCAAAGCCAAATTGGCTGTCGACCCTACTTGGTACAGCCGCAAGGGTGCGCAGATCATTGGTGTGACTGAAGAAACCACCACTGGCGTTTTGCGTTTGAACGAAATGGCTGCCAAAGGTAGCTTGATGTTCCGCGCGATCAACGTGAACGACTCTGTGACCAAGAGCAAGTTTGACAACCTCTACGGTTGCCGCGAGTCGTTGGTCGATTCGATCAAACGCGCAACCGACGTCATGATCGCTGGCAAAGTCGCTTTGGTAGCCGGTTACGGTGATGTGGGCAAGGGCTCTGCTCAAGCCCTGCGCGCATTGAGCGCCCAAGTGTGGGTGACTGAGATTGACCCAATCAACGCATTGCAAGCCGCGATGGAAGGTTACAAAGTTGTGACCATGGAATACGCCGCTGATAAAGCCGACATTTTTGTATCAGCTACTGGCAACAAAAACGTGATCCGCTACGAGCACATGGCCGCCATGAAAGACGAAGCCATTGTCTGCAACATCGGCCACTTCGACAACGAAATCGACGTTGCTTCACTAGAGAAACTCAAGTGGGACGAGATCAAGCCACAAGTCGACCACATCATCTTCCCAGACGGCAAAAAAATCACACTGTTGGCCAAAGGCCGTTTGGTGAACTTAGGTTGCGCAACGGGTCACCCCAGCTTTGTGATGTCTTCTAGTTTCGCTAACCAAACGATTGCACAAATCGAACTCTTCACACGCCCTGACCATTACGAGAGCGGCAAGGTCTATGTCTTGCCTAAGCATCTGGACGAAAAAGTGGCGCGTTTGCATTTGAAGAAAGTCGGTGCGATGTTGACTGAACTCACAGACGAGCAAGCATCCTATATTGGTGTGAGCAAGAGCGGTCCTTACAAAGCCGACACCTACCGCTATTAATATGCCGCGCGCTGACCAGTTGCTCGTCGAGCGAGGACTGGCCAGTTCGCGCTCTCTTGCGCAGCGTTTGATTGCTGCTGGCGTGCGGTGGCAAACACACAACGGTGTTTGGCAAAACGTTTCCAAAAATGGGGACGTCTTGCCGAATGATTGCAAGTTGGAATTGGTAGACGACTCAGAGTCACGTTATGTGTCTCGTGGTGGTTTAAAACTGGAAGGGGCTTTGCAAGCCACGGGCTTGCAAGTGACTGGTTTGCGGTGCTTAGATGTGGGGCAGTCGACCGGTGGTTTTACCGATGTCTTGCTTCAAAACGGCGCAGTACATGTCACAGGTGTCGATGTGGGCCAAGGCCAGTTGCATGCTAAGTTGCAACAAGATCCGCGTGTGCGTTGTATTGAAAAGCACAACGCACGCACGCTGTCTATGGACTTGTTCGCAGCAGAACCCCTGTTTGATCTGGCCGTAGCGGATGCAAGCTTCATATCACTCACTTTGCTCATTCCAGCTATGGTGAATGTGTTGACGCCTTCAGGCCTCTTGCTTTTGTTAGTCAAACCACAATTCGAGTTACAACCTGAAGACATTGGCAAAGGCGGTTTGGTCAAAGAGCCCGCCAAATACCAAGACGTTGAAACCCGTTTGCGCGACTGCTGTGCGCAAAATGGCGTGGAAGTATTGCAGTGGTTGCCCAGTCCGATTGCAGGTGGCGACGGCAACCGAGAATTTTTCATGTATGGCAGGAGGGCCCTGTGAGCATAGCCAAACACACATCGATCAGTTTTGAATTTTTCCCGCCTAAGACACCAGAAGGTGCCGCTAAGTTGGTCAATGTTCGCCATGAGCTCTATGCTTTGAAGCCAGAGTTTTTTAGCGTGACCTATGGTGCGGGTGGATCAACCCAAGACGGCACCTTGCAACAAGTGCAATCCATTTTGTCGGAAGGCTTTGATGCGGCGCCACATTTTTCATGCATTGGTGCAACGCGCGACAGTGTGCGCGAACAGTTGGCTGCATTCAAAGCCACAGGTATCCGTCGTATGGTGGCTTTGCGTGGAGATTTACCTAGTGGCCACGGCACATTTGGTGAATTTCGTTATGCGAGTGAATTGGTGGCGTTTATCCGCGAAGAAACGGGTGACTATTACCATCTCGAAGTGGGCTGCTATCCAGAAGTGCATCCACAAGCCAAATCGCCTGAGGCCGATTTACAAGCGTATGTCACCAAAGTGCGTGCAGGCGCCAATTCAGCGATTACCCAATATTTTTATAACAGCGACGCTTACTTTCGGTTTGTCGACGATGCCTACAAACTAGGTGCAGATATCCCTGTGGTGCCCGGCATCATGCCCATCATCAGTTCGACACAGTTGATGCGTTTCTCAGATGCATGCGGTGCAGAAATTCCTCGTTGGATTCGTTTGCGCTTGCAAGCTTTTGGCGACGACACAGCATCGATCAAAGCATTCGGTTTAGATGTAGTGGCAGACCTATGCGAGCAATTGCTCAATGGCGGTGCACCGAGTTTGCATTTCTACACCATGAACCAAGCGCAAGCGGTGAAGCAACTGGTCGAACGCATCAGCGTTCATCAAAGCTGATCACGACGCGCGAGGTTTTGGCGCGTGATTGGCACGACAGCACAAATCCTTGTGCAATTTCTTCTTCACTGAGCGTGAAGTTTTTGGCCATTTCCACTTGGCCCTCTATGACCTTGGCTCGGCAGGTGCAACACACGCCACCTTTGCACGAATAGGGTAAGTCGAGTCCGTGGTCTAGTGCTGCGTCTAGTACCAAGTCATCAGATTCAATGCCCATGTCGTAAGACTTGCCGTCTAGTTGCACGGTTAAGGCAATGGCCGACTGAGCTTTTGCTTTTTTGGCGGATGCACCTGTTTGTTGATCAATGCTGCGTGAAGTCTTCGTCTCACCAGTAGCCTGCGATACAAAGCGCTCTGCGTAAACCCTTTCTTTGCGAGCGCCTGCTGCCAGCAAAGCTTTTTCAGTGGCTTCAATCATGCCTTCAGGTCCGCAAATAAAAACCTCATCCATGCTTTTGACTGGCAACAAAGTTTGCATGATGGCGTTGACTTTTTCCCCATCGATACGGCCTTCTAGCAAAGGCACCTCTTGAGCTTGGCGCGAAAGAATATGGATTAGCGTTAAACGGTCAGGGTATGTATCTTTGAGGTCTTGTAATGCCTCGTTAAACATCACACTGTCCATGCGGCGATTGCCATAGACCAAGGTAAATTTAGATTCAGGCTGGTCTTGCAAAGTGCTCGCCATGATCGACAAAATCGGTGTGATGCCGGAGCCCGCCGCAAAACCAACACGGTGTAAAGCGCGAGGGCGTTGTACACAAAAACGCCCCTGTGGCGGCATTACTTGCAAAGTGTCACCTGCATGCAAATGCTGCACTGCCCAATTAGAGAACACGCCACCTTCCACGGGACGAATGCCGACTTGTACGGCACCTTCTGCGCGCCACTGATGCAAAGAAGAGCAAATCGAATAACTGCGTCGTACATCTTGTCCATCGATCGTCGCGCGCAGGGTTAAGAACTGCCCGGGCGTGAAGGCGAAGACTGTGCGCAAGTTTTCCGGCACGGCAAAGGTAACAGCGATGGCGCCACCCGCCTCAGCATCTACGCGCGCAACGATCAAAGCATGGAATTGGGTGGCTGCAGACATCGTGTCAATTCAATCAATAGGGTTTGAAGTAGTCAAACGTTTCAAGACACGCGAGACATTTGTAGAGAGCCTTACAAGCGGTAGACCCGAAGTGTGAAATCTCGGTGGTGTTATCTGAAGCGCACTGGGGACAAGCAATTTTTTGATTGGTAGCAGAGCGTCTCGCGAACGTGAGCACATGGGTTGTTGAATCTGATGCATCGGCTTGCGTCGAGGACAACGCACAAGCCAATGGCGGGGCAATGCCATAGGCGCGCAGTTTTTCATGTGCCTCTGCAGTCATCCAATCGGTGGTCCATGCAGGTGCAAGTTGTGTCACCACGCTCGCGTTGTGTCCCAGTTGCTGCATAGTTGCAAGCACGTCGTCATGGATTTGCTCCATGGCGGGGCAGCCGCTGTAGGTGGGCGTAATCACCACTTCAAAGCCATGCAAAGCGTCACCGCGCACATCGCGCAAGATGCCCATCTCGCGTAAGCTCACTACTGGAATTTCTGGGTCGGTCAATGTTTCTAAGGCTCGCCAAATTTCTGACAAGGTCTCGCTCGCACCCTTGACACCCGCTTGCGCTGTAGATTTAGGTGCGCGCGAAGTGGTGGTCAATCCGTTCACCAAACACCTTCTGGATGTCTGCGTGCCAAGCTTTGCATCTCTTCTAACAAATACGTCAAATGTTCTGAATGCACTTGCTGTTTGCCAGTGGTGATGAATCCGCCAGCAGTTGGCATTTGCAAAGTTGCTTCGCTGATAGTCTGTTGAAGTTGGTTTTCCCAAGCCTCGCGAAGGCTAGAGACATCAACGCCAACACCACTAGTTGCAACAATGCTTTCGAAGTCGCTCCCAGTCCAAAACTCTTGAGTGTATGGCAACAAATGGTTGAGAGCTGCTTGTGCTTTGTCATGCGACTCTGATGTGCCATCACCCAAGCGCACCAGCCAATCACCTGCATGGCGCACGTGGTAGCGCACTTCTTTGATGGACTTAGCTGCAATCGCTGCGAGTTGCGTGTCACTAGAGTTTTGTAGGCGCTCCCAAACGAGCAACATCAAACTGCTGTAGAGAAAATTACGCACGATGGTGACGGCGTAATCGCGGTTATCTAAGGCATAACCAACTAAAGCGCCGTGGTGTGGCAATTCAAGCAAGGTGTAATTGCGAAACACCTGCGCATCACGAAAGTACGCCAGACTGTCTTCGGTGGCGCCATCGCCTATGAGGGTCGCAACGTGTTGGTACAGCATGCGCGCTTGGCCAATCAAGTCCAAGCTCATATTGGTCATGGCAATGTCTTCTTCGAGCACAGGCCCGTGGCCGCACCATTCGCCATTGCGTTGACCCAACACGACTGCGTTGTCCGCCAAATGCAGCAAGTAGTCGATGTGCGCTGTGTCAGCGTGTGAGGTCGCAGCCATCACATATGCCCCACTTCATCGGGGATGCTGTAGAAGGTGGGATGGCGATAAATTTTGTCAGCCGCCGGATCAAACAATTCGGCTTTGTCGTCAGGGGCACTCGCTGTGATGGTGTTGGAGGGCACGACCCAAATGCTCACGCCTTCTTGGCGACGTGTGTAGACATCGCGTGCCATTTGCAATGCATGTTGCGCATCGCTGGCGTGCAAACTGCCGCAGTGTTTGTGTTCCAAGCCTTGCTTGCTGCGCACAAATACTTCCCACAGAGGCCATTCGCTCAAAGCTTTTTTAGGTGCTTCTGGTGTGGTGCTCATGCTGCTTCCTTCATCTGTTTGGCTTGCTGTTTGCGCGCATGTGCCAGCGCTGCTTCGCGGACCCAAGCACCTTCGTTCCATGCTTTGACACGGGTGCTCAATCGCTCTTTGTTGCAAGGCCCATTACCGTTGACGGTGGCCCAAAATTCTTCCCAATCAATCGCGCCGTAGTCATGGTGTTGGCGTGCTTCGTTCCATTTCAAATCGGGGTCAGGCAGAGTCACGCCCAATACTTTGGCTTGCGGAACAGTGGCATCAACAAACTTTTGGCGCAAGTCGTCGTTGCTGATGCGCTTGATGCCCCAGCGCATGCCTTCTGCGCTGTTGGGGCTGTCGGCGTCTGGTGGACCAAACATGGCGAGACACTTCCACCACCAACGGTTGACGGCGTCTTGCACCATGTCTTTTTGTTCTTGCGTGCCAGTCATCATGACCAAGAGCGCTTCGTAGCCTTGGCGTTGGTGAAAGCTTTCTTCTTTGCACACACGCACCATGGCGCG
>JBAXNJ010000095.1:0-6305 GCA_037133815.1 Betaproteobacteria bacterium | reverse complement strand
TTTGTAAGCAAGTGCGGCTGCAAACCCCACATCAAATGTGCGAGGCAAAACACACCGAGGAAATTTGTCAGCCGACGCAGTGTTTCTTCCGGAGCCCGCGTTGATGACATCGAGCATGATTTTTGGATCAACACCCGCTTTGACACCCATCACAACCGCTTCAGAAGTTATGGCCACCGCGGCTACTGACATGATGTTATTGGCCAACTTAACTGTTTGCGCTTGCCCAGCTTTTTCACCCAAGTAAAAAGTTTTACCAAAGATGGCCAAGGTGCTCTCTAAATCATCGAAGTGGCTTCTAGGGCACGAAACCATGACTGCCAGAGTACCTTTGACAGCCCCCATCACACCCCCACTGACAGGCGAGTCAACATACACAATGCCAGCTACCTGTAATGCTTTACATACCGCCGCTGCAGCACGCGGGCCAATAGTCGAGAGATCCACCACACGCTTGACCTTGCTTCCCTCAATCAAGCCACCTGAATGCAAACATACCGCGTCCACAATCTCAGGTGTTGGCAAACTCAAGATAACGGTCTCTGCATGATCAGCCACCTCTTTCACTGAGGCCATGCGCTTGGCTCCAGCAGAGACCATGTGAGCAAGCGCAGCTTCATCTCGGTCGAAGACATACACCGTATGGCCTGCTTCCATGAGTCGCTTACTCATAGGAGCACCCATTTTTCCTAATCCAATAAATCCTAAAGCTGGTTTTGACATAAAAGCGTCCGTTCAAGAATAAGGCCAAATGGCCGGGAATTAGTTGGCAGGCTTAATGCCGATAGCCTTGATCAAACTTGAAATGCGTTCGCTGTCTTGCTCAAGCAATTTACGAAATGCATCGGGTCCACGCTCTGCCATAGGCGGTGTTTGTGAAGCCAGTTGCTTTTCTACACGGTCTTTGAACTCAGGACTATCAATGACCTGCGATAGCGCGGCCGCCAGTTTGTCCAAAACGGGACGAGGCGTGCCTTTAGGCGCCACCAAGCCGTTCCATATACGCAGGTCAAACTGTGGAACACCGCCCTCAGCAAAAGTAGGGACATCTGGCAACTGGGAAAGACGTTGCGGTGACGATACGGCAATCGCACGGATTCTTTTATCGGCATTCAACGGCATGATGGTGACGGTTTGGTCAATGATTCCATCGATCACACCACTCATTAAATCAACCAAAGCGGGCCCTGTTCCACGGTATTGCACCAAGGTTGCGTCCACCTTATTCATATTTAGAAACAAAGCCTCAGCCAAATGCGCGGTAGTACCAGGCCCACCAGATCCAAAGTTGGCCTTGCCTGGATTACGTTTCAAATAATCCATTAATGCAGGGAGGTCCTTGATGCCACTGGCATTGCTGACTGCCATAACCATGGGCACCGTGGCCACAGTTCCGAGAGGCGCTAGATCGGTCAGGGGATCGAAATTGCCCTTGGGATATAAGTGCGGAATGATGAGCAAGGACTGGTTGCTGAAGTTCAGCGTGTAGCCGTCAGGCTCTGATTTGAGCAAACGCTGGAATCCGACCAAACCACCGGCGCCCGTGACGTTTTCCACAATGACCGACTGCTTGAGCGTGTTGCTCAAACCCAAGGCCACTTGCCGCGCTAAGGTGTCGAGCGTGCCACCAGGCGCGACCCCCACAATAATGGTGATTTGTTTACTTGGAAAGGTTTGCGCCCCTGCCAGCGCAAATGCCAAGGCTGTCACTAAACCTACGACGAGTTGACGCAACATGTTTTGTCTCCGTTATTTTTTGCTTCCGTATCATCTTAGTCTTCTGGTGAATTTCCTGCTACGCGTATTTCCACATACCAGAACTACGATTCACGCATAATGAGTAGCTGACCTATGGAGCTAGACCAACTCAAAACATTTTTGACCGTATCCGAGCTCGGTACCTTCTCTCGCGCTGCCATTCGACTATCGAGTACGCAGCCTATGCTGAGCAGAAAAATTAAATTACTCGAGTCGGAATTAGGCACAGAGTTATTTCACCGTACAGGTCGCGGCGTCATATTGAGCGAAGGGGGCAAGTTACTGGAGCAATATGCACGTGGCATCTTAGATACTGCTGAAAGCGCCAAAACCGCCATTCAAGCCTTGGGCGCTTCACCTGTAGGACAAGTCACCATTGGTATGCCCTCCTCCATCGCCACCGTCTTGGCAATTGAGTTAGTCCAAGAATTTCGTCGAGCTTTTCCCAACGTCTCACTCAAAGTGATGGAGGGTTACAGCGGCCACGTTCTCGAATGGTTGACCACCGCACGACTAGATGTAGCTGTTTTGTATGACACCCCTAACCTTAAAGGCAAGACGCTGAGGACAGACCCCATACTAAGTGACGAGCTATTTCTTATTGGCTCGCCCAAAGACCCGTCGCGCATAGGCAATGGCCCTGTTCGAGCCGCCCATTTGGCAGAAATACCGTTGGTCTTACCTAGCCGTCCGCATGGCATCCGCATCTTGGTGGATGAAGCGATGGATCACAACGGACTCACAGCTAATGTTCAGATGGAAATAGACGCCATGCATTCCATGATTGCTCTGGCAGAAAGCGGGCTTGGCTACACCGTGCTCTCTTATTCCAGCGTGCGTGATTTAGTCATTGCAAAGCGGGTGCGCATCTGGCGAATTGTTGAACCTGTGATCACCCGATCGTTGGTGATTACCACCACCAACCAACGTCCTTCTACCAAACCTGCGCGCGATCTCACCCGTATTTTTCAGGAATTGATCAATTCGCATGTGAGAGATGGCAGGTGGGCCCCGCCTTCAGAGATCAACTCGCATTAGCCCCATTTGATAGCCTGGCCAGCAGAATGCCACCCCTATTAACTCTTAGAGCTAGGGTAATCCTGCTCCGCAACGGCTTCGGCCCAATTGGTTTTTCCAATAGAGGTTGCGGTATGAATCATGTAGCTACCTTCCGCCGCACCATGCCAATGTCTTTCATGCGGAGCAATCCACACCACATCGCCGGTACGAATTTCTTGAGGTGCCTCGCCTTCTAAACAAATCCAGCCACTGCCTGCAGTCACATTAAGCACCTGTCCTTGATCATGGGTATGCCAATAAGTACGAGCTCCAGGTGAGAAAAACACATTGTTAATTGTCACATTGTCGGTCGCCGGCATGACCGGATCTGCCCACACGCTTCCGGTAAAGGTGGGACCCCGTTGTTCGGACAACGCCCCCTGTGTTCTGCCATGGAAAACTTTCATTACTTCGCCTTTCTATTCAAGATTTCAAACGTACACCGCCAGAGACATCGCCAATCGCGTCAACCACGCGGTTGCTGATCAAGTCACCGTAACCCAGAGCTGTCCCTAGTCCAAAACTTGCCATAGGACCGGCTGCATTGAGGGAAACGACACCGAGTTCACGGATCAAGTCCACATAAAGCACCACGTCCTTGGTCATGAGTTTTCCCGTCAAGCCACCCTCAAGGTAATCGCCATCCACGATGCGTGGAAAACGATTCAAGGTAGCAAAGTTGACGCCACTGCTGCTGTTGAGCACATCGAGTAAGAGATGCAAGTCCAGTCCTGCTTTCTTACCCGCCACCATCACTTCCGCCGAGGCAGCCAAGCTCACGGCATTGAGAAAGTTATTCAGCAATTTCGTAGTGTGCCCTGCCCCGCTAGCGCCCATATAAGCCACTTTGGCAGAAAAAGGCGCGAATACCTCCTTCAGGCTGTCAACGACGGTCGCGTTGCCGCCCACCATCAAAGTCAAGGTTCCCTTTTCAGCCGCTGCCGCACCGCCTGAAATCCCTGCATCGATATACGTCGCGCCCAGATCCGCAAAACGTTGGGAGATACGTTGCGTGGAGTTCACCGAAGCCGTGCTGAGGTCAACATAGATTTGGCCCGCTTTGGCATACCTCAATAGTCCCTCTTTCCCTTCCACAACAGCCTCCACCACATGGCTATCAGGAAGTGACATCAAAACAATGTCCGATTGCTCGGCAACCTCAGCCAATGAACGGGCCGCTTGCGCCCCACAGGCCTCAGCGCGCCCAGGAACTGCATCTGAGCCAAGCACCACAAATCCGGCGTCCACCAAACGCCGCGCAATACGGCCTCCCATATTGCCCAAACCAACAAATCCAATCGGTTTTTTATGCATCCCAAGGTACTCCACCTGCATAAGTCATATAAGTTGCGCTCGCCATCCAACCCGAGTCGACAGGAAGCAAAATTCCTGTCACGGCACGGGCCGAAGGTGAACATAAAAAAGCCATCGCGTCCGCTATATCTGCTGGCGTCGGCAAAAAATCCAACGCATGCGACTGCATCATTTTGGCAAGGTCTCTTTGTCCTGCATCAATCCGCGCTTGCAGTTGCGGGGTCATCACGTAGGTAGGCGCGACACTATTGACACGAATACCGTGGCGGCCCAATTCAGATGCAAGCAATTGCGTCAAGCGCCCAATTGCTGCCTTACCAGGGTTATAGGCAGGAAGCGGAAGTGGCAACACACTGTTGATAGACCCTAAGGTCACAATTGAGCCGCCCTTAGCAGCGATCATCTGTCGTCCAAAACTGCGGCAAGCATGCACGGTACCGTGGTAGTTGACGCGCCACATCCGATCGTGCGCCTCAAGGTCCATTTCCATGATGGATTCAGTGTTGGGAATCAATGCGGCCGAGGTCACTAAGACCGAAGCCGAACCCATGTTTTTTTCAATTTCTGCTGCCAGTTGATCTACGGCTAAGGCGTCTGCTACATCGCAAGCGTAGAACGCGGCTGGTTTGCCATGGGCTAGGAGATCTTGGGCCAAGGCCTCGCCTAATACGCGATTGACATCGAGCACGGCTACGGCATAACCCAGCTCAGAAAATTTGCGCACAGCCGCTTCGCCTATACCGCGTGCACCGCCTGTGACTATGGCTACAAGATTTGCGTTCATTGATGGATACCCATTAGATTTATAAAAATATTAAGCAGCTAATTTCAACAAACTGCTATGGATCAAGTCTGGAATCTCGACAAACCCTTCCGCCATTCGGCGTTCCCGATCCTGCATTGAACGCTCAAAAGGCACGCGCACTGCCACATCTGGGTCGCTAGGTCGCGCGCTATGGACCCAATCGACATACTCAGACACCTTCGCAGAAAAATCTTCACCGGGCGATAACAAACTGGGGTCCACCAACACCGTCAAAAAACCAAAGCGTGAGAGGTCTTGCGGAATCACGGTGGATCCCGCCATGATGCCCAGCAGTTGCACCACTAAACCAAGACCAGAACCCTTTGCACCGCCCCAAGCTATCAAGGCACCGCTCAAGGCTTCCTTAGGGTCAGTCGTCATGTGGCCTTTGCTGTCATAAGCAACACCCTCGGCAATAGGTTGTCCTAAACGATTGGCCAACATAGCATCAGCATGGATGATGATCGAAGTGCCAATGTCCCAAATCACTGGGTTCGCTTCTCCCGGAAAACCAAAGCACATCGGGTTGGTACCGAATCTGCCTTCCGTAGCAGCATGCGGCGCTACCCAAGCAGTCGCGTTTGACGCAATCATGACGACCTTGCCCGCAGCTACCGCCATCTCAGCGTAGTAAGACAACATGCCGGTATACCAAGTGTTATGTGCAGCCACAATCGCAATGCCATTGGCCTTTACCTTCTCTAAGGCAATTTCAGTTGCGTAGCGTCCTACCAAATAGCCGACGTTATCGCCACCATCAATTCGGGCAGAGACACCGGTCTCATGTTCTATACGCATAGGTGTGCGTGGAGTGGCGTGTTTGGCTATTCGCTCAGAGATACTGATGGCTCGGGCCAATCCACCTTGACGTAATCCACGTAACTCGGAGTCCATCAAATGGTCGGCGATGATGACCGACTCTTGCGGACTGTGCCCTAGTTTGTGCATGACGGTTTCAAGTAGCAAGCGGGCTTGGTCAATCGCAATTCGCATATTTTTTATCTTCTACCAGCGATTAACCGGCAACACCACTATTTGGGCGATCTGCACTTCGGGTGGCTGACTCAATGCAAAAATCACTGTGCGTGCAACATCTTTAGGATCCAACGCCATCTCGAACTGGTCGAAATAAGCTTTCTCTTGGGCTACGTCTCCGCGATAGCGAGTGCGAACAATGCCCGTGCGAGTGAGTCCCGGCAAAATTTCGGTTACACGAATGGGCGTCTGCGCTAGCTCGCCGCGAATGATGTCGCTGAGCATATGCACGCCTGCTTTGCTTGCGCTGTAAGGCGCCATGTCAGGCACCATGCGTAAAGCGCTGATCGATCCCATATTGACAATATCACCACGATTTCGCGTCACCATCCCC